>DASZFO010000111.1 GCA_035939775.1 Pirellulales bacterium
ATCTGGACCCGGTCGCCGCCATCAGGCATGGCGTGACGCTAGCCGTCGCGGGGGCCGATATCCTGGACGTCGGCGGGGAAAGCACTCGCCCCAATGCGGAGCCGGTCGCCGCGTACGAGGAAATCCGTCGCGTGCTCCCCGTCGTTCAGGCTCTTTCGATCATGTCGGACCATCCCGTGTCGATCGACACCTCGAAGGCGATCGTTGCCGATGCAGCCATCGCCGGTGGCGCAGAAATCATCAATGATGTCACGGGACTGACCGGCGACCCGGCGATGTTGGAGGTCGTTCGACGCTCTGGTGCCGGCGTCGTCGCCATGCACATGCAAGGGACGCCGCAGACGATGCAGGACGATCCGCAGTACGCCGACGTGACCGCCGAGGTGCTCGACTATCTCCGTTCACGGCGCGACGCTCTTGTGGCGGCCGGAATTGAGCGGGACCGGGTCTGCATCGATCCGGGAATCGGGTTCGGCAAGACCCACCAGCACAACCTGACTCTGTTGGCCAATTGCTGGCGATTTCACCAACTGGGCTGCCCGCTGCTGGTCGGGCATTCCCGGAAGGGATTCATCGGCAAAGTGCTCGGCGACAAATCGGCGGATACGACTGCCGGCACGATCGGCGTGGCCTGCGCGTTGGCGGCGCAAGGTGTTCAAATACTCCGTGTTCACGATGTCGCGGAGGTCCGCCAAGCCCTCGCGCTGTTTGAAGAATGTCAGCCGGCGGAGTCAACCTTGTAGGGAATTCTCTCCGCGCCGTTCCGTGACCCCCGAGGATGACGAAACCGCTGCCGCCGAATCGCCGACATTGACTCAAGCCCTTAATTGAGGGATACTTCCGACAGGAAGGGCGTTGAATTGCGCGCCGGCGAGGTTGCTCATAAGCCTCATGCTGGCAAGCACTTAAGCAATCGTCGGACCAACCAATGGCCATCGCGGAAACGCAAGATTTGAAGCAGTACTGCCGCGATGTTGCCCGTCGCGCGCGGGCCGCTTCCGAGGCCCTCGTGCAGGCCGGCGGGCAGAAAAAGATCGATTGGCTTCGCCGCTCGGCCGAACTGCTCCGCGAGCGGTCGGCGGATGTCCAAGCGGCGAACAACCAGGATCTGGTCGCGGCGCCAAGCTACGGACTTACCGATGCGGAAACCGATCGCCTCCGCCTCACACCCGCACGCATCGAATCGATTGCTGCCGCTTTGGAAGAAGTTGCCGTCCTGCCCGATCCAGTCGGCGAGTTGATCGAATCCAATGTCCGGCCGAATGGACTGGAAGTATCCAAGGTCCGAGTGCCATTGGGGGTCGTGTTTTTCATCTATGAGTCGCGGCCCAATGTGACGGCCGATGCGGCAGCGATCTGCGTCAAGAGCGGGAATGCCGTGATCCTTCGCGGCGGCAAGGAAGCGGCCCATTCGAGCCGGGTGATCGTCGATCTATTGTGCGAGGCCCTCGACGAGGCGGCACTGCCGGTGGACGCCGTGCAACTCGTGGGCACGGCGGATCGCGAGGCCGTGGGCCACTTTCTGCGGCTGCCCGAATTCATCGATTTGGCGATTCCGCGCGGCGGCGAGGGGTTGATCCGCCGCGTTGCCGCTGAGGCGCGGATGCCGGTCATCAAACACTTCACGGGTAATTGCCATATATACGTCGATCGGGCGGCCGATCTCGAAATGGCCGAGCGAATCACGATCAACGCCAAGTGCCAGCGGATGGGAGTTTGCAACGCGGCCGAATCGCTGCTCGTGCATGCCGACATCGCGCAAGAGTTCTTGCTGCTAATCGGAGACGCGCTTGCCGGCAAAGGAATCGAAATCCGCGGCGACGACCGCACGGTCCATTTGGTTCCAGCGGCTCGTCCGGCGACTGACGAAGATTACGCGACCGAATACTTGGGTCCGATCATTTCCGCCAAGGTCGTCGGATCGATCGACGAAGCGATCCGGCATATCAATCAATATGGATCGCATCACACGGACGCGATCGTGACCAACGATCTCGCGGCCGCCCGCGAGTTCACGGCCCGCGTGGATAGCGCGGCGGTGATGGTCAATGCCAGCACACGGTTCAACGACGGCGGCGAATTTGGTCTCGGCGCAGAGATTGGCATAAGCACCGACAAATTCCACGCCCGCGGCCCCTGTGGCATCAAGGAACTGACCACGTACAAGTGGGTTGTGTATGGAAACGGACAAGTGAGGGGCGAGGGGCGAGGGACGAGGGACGACGGGAGCAAGTAGCGCACGTTTTGCGTGCCGACCGCGAATCATTTCGGTATTCGGGCTTCGTCATTCATTGGTCGTTCGTTATTCGTCATTCGTCATTTCCCCGCGGAGGCCACGGATGGTCGGAGACGTGCTAAGTCAGGCTGAAGTCGAAAGCCTGCTCAATGCGATGGAAGGTGTCCCAAAGGCGCCGGAGGGCGGTCCCCCCGATCTCGCTCCGTTCCCCAAGCTGCGCGAAAAAGTCACTCCCTACGACTTCAAACGGCCGGAACGCGTCGGCAAGGAGCAAATGCGGGCATTGCAAACGCTGCATGAGGGGTTTAGCCGAAATTTCGGGGCGGCACTTTCCGGTCTACTGCGAAGCATCGTCGAAGTGAAGCTCACTAGCGTCGATCAACTCACTTACAGCGAATTCATCTTCAGCCTTGAAAATCCGACCTGCTTTAATCTGCTTCGGGCTGAGCCACTCGAAGGCAACCTGATTCTCGACATCAACCCCTCGATCCTCTATCCGATCATCGACCGCTTGCTCGGCGGCGGCCGCGATCCGGCGCCAATCGCCCGCCGCCCATTGACCGAGATCGAGCTGCGGCTGGTCTCGCGGATCACGAGCCTGTTTCTGGAGGAATTGCGGCACGCTTGGGAAAACGTGGTCGATCTGAAACTTTCTGTCGAACGGGTCGAGAGCAATCCACAGTTGGTGCAGATCGTGCCGCCGAACGAAGTCGTGGTGCTGGTGAGCTTCGAACTCACGCTCGGCGAAATCCGGGGGATGTTGAATTTCTGCATCCCATTCAATTCGATCGAGCGAATCGGCAACAAGCTCTCTTCGAATAGTTGGATCAGCTATGGCCGCCGCAACGCAACTCCTGAAACGCGCCAGCAGATCGGCCGCAACATCAAAGGCGCGATCGTCGAACTCGTCGCCGAACTCGCCGAAACGCGGATCAGCACGGCGGACCTGATCAGTCTGCGCGTGGGCGACATTATTACGACCGAGAAAGACGTGCATGATCCGTTGGTGATTCAAGTCGAAGGAGTCACCAAATTTCGCGCCCACCCCGGCGCCCTCAAGGGCCATAAGGCGATTCAAATCGAGCAAACCCTTGGTCTGCAACCGACGGCAACGCCGCCGAAAGCTGCAAATCCGGTTCCGGCGAAGAAATAGTCGCAATGGCTCTCGCTACGCCGCGGCCGCAACTTCGCGCAGAATTGCTAGCCCGGCGGCGATTTCCTCGGGCGTGATGCAGAGCGGCGGGCAGAGACGGACGCCGGCGCGGCCGCAGGGCAAGAGCAGCATGCCGCGATGGAAGGCGACTTGAACGAATTGGTCGCGACGGCGCGGATCGGGCACGTTGCCGCGGAGCACGTCGAACGCCTGCATCAGGCCGAGGCCGCGAGGGGCGCTCAGCCAGCGAATCTCCGTGCTCAGTCGATCCAAGCCGATCCGCAATTGGTCGCCGCGAGCGGCCGCGTTGGCTCGATACTCCCGTTCGATCAGATTCAACGTCGCCAATGCCGCCCGGCAGCAAACGGGATTTCCGCCAAATGTCGACGCATGGCTCCCTGGTGGCCAATCCATCAAATCAGCCCGCGCGATCATTGCTCCGAGCGGCAGTCCGCTCGCGATTCCCTTGGCGACGCAGAGAATGTCGGGCATCGCCATCGGTCCGAAATGCTGGCAGGCGAACATCCGGCCGGTCCGTCCCAGACCCGATTGAATTTCATCCATGACCAGCAAGATGTGATGATGGTCGCAGACTTCGCGTAGCATCGGCAGAAAACCGGCCGATGGCACGCGATAACCTCCTTCTCCCTGGATTGGCTCGACGAAAATGGCCGCCACTTCATCCGGTGGAACCGTGGTGGCGAATAATTCCTCAATCTCGCGCCGGGTGCAGTCGAATGGCAGATGATGGACGCCCGGCACAAGTGGGCCGAAACCGCGCCGGTGGATCGCCTTCGATGCGCTGAGCGACATGCCGCCGTAGGTGCGGCCGTGGAACGCGCCGGCGAACGAGATCACCCGCGGGCGCCCCGTCCGATGGCGAGCCAGCTTGAGCGCCGCCTCGATGCTCTCCGTTCCGCTGTTCGTGAAGAATACGCGCTTCGGGGTGGCGCCGGGCGCGAGCCGAGCCAACCGCTCGGCCAACTCAATCTCCGGAGGATAGTAAAAATCGGTCCCCGACATGTGGATCAACTGCTGCGCCTGATCCACAATCGCCGCGACTACCTCGGGATGGCAATGGCCGGTCGAGGTGACGGCGATCCCGGCCGTGAAATCCAGGAACCGGTTGCCATCGACGTCTTCGATCGTCGAGCCGTATCCGCGGGCGACCACCAGCGGATAGATTCGCGTATAAGACGGCGACATGAACCGCTCGTCGCGGACCAGCCAGGCGGCGGCCTTCGGGCCGGGAAGGCGCGTCGCAAGATGCGGCGTTGAAGGCATGACCGAATGCGCTGGCACGGCATTCGAGTCAGGAGGCGGAATCATGGGTGAGGTTGACAATGCAAGATCCTTTAATGTAGCAGGCGCACTTCGCCTGCCGCCGCTGTTACGGCACGCGGAACGAGCCTACTACGTATCCATTTTCGCGCTCATTCCTTGGGCCATCGTAATGCCGCGCTCGTGGTTTACGGTGAACGATGTTTTATGAGTCACGGCATCGACCAAGGCCGCCGCGGAGGGCTGGCCGTTGCCGCTCCGTTTCACGCCGCCGAATGGCAAATGCACCTCGGCGCCGATGCAGGGCAGATTGACATAGCCCATCCCATAATCGCATTCGTCGCGATAGTACCGCCAGCGGCGATATTCCTCGGTGATCACGGCCATCGAAAGCCCGTACGGAGTGTCGTTGTAAATCCGCACGGCCTCGGCATCGTCGCGATATGGAATCAGAGCGACATGCGGACCGAACACTTCCTCGTGAATCGTGCGCAGCTCCGGCGCATATCGCTGCTTGTAAACCAGCGGCGACATGAAATAACCGCCGGCCCGGTCGGTTCCGGTCATGCGGCCCCCTTCGACGAGGATCTCGGCACCCTCGTCGATTGCCAATTGGTTATAGTGCGTCACCTTATCGACCGCGGCCTGATTAATAAGCGGCCCGGCAAACGAACCCCGATCGAACGGGTCGCCAAATCTGAGCCGCCTCGTGCGTTCGCAGAATTCGTTTGCGAACCGATCAAATACTCGTTCGTGGACCAAGACTCGTCCCGCGGATACACAGCGCTGGCCGGTCGTTTTGAAGGCGCTCAGCACTGCGGCATTGCAGGCCAGTTCGAGATTCGCATCCTCGCAAACGATCACAGCGCTCTTCGATCCCATTTCCAGGGCGCACGTCTTGTGGTCGCTCTCGGCGGCCAGCTTGCGAATCTGTGAGCCGACCTGATAGCTGCCGGTAAAGCAAACCACGTCGACGTCGGGATGCCCGGCGAGCGCCGCCCCAACTTCCTCGCCGAGACCATGCACGAGATTGATCATTCCCGCGGGAAAACCGGCTTCGTCGAACAACCGCACGAGCCGTTCGCCGATCGCCGGGGTTTCCTCCGACGGTTTGAAGACGACTGTATTTCCTTCGATCAAGCTGGGGCCGATCATCCAGAGCGGCACGGCGAATGGAAAGTTCCAGGGAGTAATCACGGCAACAACTCCGCGCGGCTTTCTGCGGACATATAGGTCCTTCGCACTGACTTCAGATTCCAGCACGGAACCCGTCGGCTGCCGCGCGGTACCGAAGACATATTCGACCATGTGCAGCCCTTCGACCACCTCGGCCCGAGCTTCGTCGAGCACCTTGCCGCTTTCTTGGGCCAGCGCGGCGGCGAGCGCGTCGATCTCGCCGCGAATTAGATCGGTCAGCTTGAGAAACAACTCGCCACGGCGGATGCGGCTCATCCGCCGCCAAGCCGGAAATGCCTCTCGGGCGGCCGCGACGGCCCCGTCCACGTCGGCGTTAGTGCCGCGTGGAAACAGCCCTAGCACCTCATCGAACCGGGCTGGATTGCGGTTTTCCAGCATTCCGCCGGCGGCTCCAGTCTCCCATCGCCCGCCAATGAATTGCCTCATCGTGGGTGGCAGCACCTTCGTCGTGGCCATAAAACGACATCCGCCTTTCGGAATCCGAGAGCTGAGAACCGAATCGACCGATCGCCAATCGACCACTTAAACTTACGCCGAAATCGGTCGAGCCGACAAGGCGGAAATCGCGGTGACATAAGCCATTACGGCCCAATCGGTTCGACTGCATGATCGGCGAAATATCTCGATACATCCAACCGGACGCGGGAATCACCGTCCGGCTCGCCGACCGAAGTTTCAGATCTGAGGCTTAGGATCTGACGTAGTTGGCTTCAAATCGCGCGGGCGGAGCCAACGCATGATGGCTTCGCCGAGAATCAGCATCACTGCGCCGATCATGAACAGCGTGAAGAAAAGGTTCAGACCGCCTCGAAGCGCTTGCGAAAGGTTCTGATGGTCCGATCCGAGACCGGCGATGATGTCGTGGAGGAAGCGGGCGCTCGACATCTGTATGCCGGCCGTCGTGGTCGTGGCGATGACGAACAACATCGGCAGGATAGTTAGCGGCGCATATCGCCGGCGGCCGTTATTGATCAACCAGGTAGTCACTACGGCCAGCGCAATGACCGCGAGCATCTGATTGGCGATGCCGAACATCGGCCAAATCGTGTCGATCGAACCGCTCGCGATCAGGAGACCCCAACTGGCGGTGACGACAGCGGTCGAAAGGATCGCGCCCGGGAGCCAATCGGTGCGGTCGAACGGTTTATACATTTTGCCGAGGGCCTCTTGCAGCAAGAATCGGGCGATTCGCGTGCCGGCGTCGATCGTCGTCAGAATGAACAGCGCTTCGAACATGATCGCAAAGTGATACCAATACTTGATGACGGATGCGGCATTGAAGCGGCCCCCGGTCACGCGATCGGTCGCATCGTTCAAGATCTTCGACATGCCGACGGCCAGCGTCACAGCGCCGCCGGTCCGGCCGCGGAGCGATTCGCCGCCGACCTGCTGCTCGATTTCGGCAAGCGTGTCGGTGTCGGCGTGCATCTTTTTCAGGTTGTCGGCTTGCTTGGCGACCTGATCGAGGCCGACGTTGAGCGCATAGTAATTGCCCTGCGGCAGGGTTGCGGCGGCGATGAGCGCGACAACCCCGACCAGACCTTCGATCAGCATCGCCCCATATCCGATCATGCGGATATGACTTTCGCGCGAGATCATCTTTGGCGTCGTTCCGGAAGAGACCAGCGAATGAAAACCCGAAATCGCCCCGCACATGATGCAAATGAAGCAGAAGGGGAAAATCGGCCCGTCGAATGTCGGTCCGCCTCCGCCAGCATAAACCGCATTGATCGGCGGGGCTTCGAGCTTTGGATTGGCGATGATCACGGCCCCGACCAACAGCGCTACCGTGCCGATCTTCAGAAAGCTTGATAAATAATCCCGCGGCGCAAGCAACAGCCAAACCGGCAGCACTGAGGCAATAAACCCGTAGAGACAGATCGCCCAGATTGTCCCGCTGCGTGAGAATTGGAAATATGGCTCCAGCGGCGAGCCGGGGACCAGGCTGCCAACGACTGTGACGGCCAGAGTCGCGGCCGCGCCGATCAGCGACGCCTCGAAGATCCGCCCCTTCCGGACGCGATACATATACAGTCCGACGAACAACGCAATCGGAATCGTGCAGGCGATCGTAAATGTGCCCCACGAACTGCCGCGGACTTGCTGCTTGACGCCGTCGGGAAGCACCAATTTGGTCCCGGCGTCGACAATTGGCACCCATGTTTCGGCGGCGCCTTGGGTTGTATTTACTGAAGTCGGACCGCTTGGTGGCGTCTCAAACGGAAGTGCCGAATTGAAAAAATCGCCGATAATCGTGAAGGATTCGCTGCGAACGACTTCGCTTCCGTTGGGATAGACGATACGGGTATTGGGTGGAACGACGATCGTGTCTCGTCCGTGCTGCGTTGAAAACGAGACCTGTCCTTGCTCGCGAAATTCGAGCAATGTCGCTTTGGCCAGCGCAACTTCTTCGCCACCAAGCGCCTTCACGACCACGATCCCAAGCCCGGCTAGCGCGATCACTACAACAAACAAAATCGTGATCGACGCCGTGACGCCGGCGACCGGCCCAATCTCGGCCCGCGCGATCTCGGCCAGCGAGCGCCCGCCGTGGCGAACACTGGCGGCCAGCACGAGCATGTCTTGCACCGCACCGGCCAGGCAAACGCCGACGACAATCCAGATCAGT
Source organism: Pirellulales bacterium (assembly GCA_035939775.1). Taxonomy (NCBI): domain Bacteria; kingdom Pseudomonadati; phylum Planctomycetota; class Planctomycetia; order Pirellulales; species Pirellulales bacterium. Next base: position 8,497 of record DASZFO010000111.1, read on the forward strand.
CCCGGCAAGTAGCCGAACTGCATCGCCAGCACGGGCCCAATCAGCGGCCCAGCCCCGGAAATCGCCGCGAAATGATGCCCGAACAGGACCCATTTATGAGTCGGATGGTAGTTCTGCCCATCGTTCAGCAAAATGGCCGGCGTCGTCCGCGAATCGTCGAGCACCGCCACCTTGGCCGCCAAAAACGCGCTGTAGTAGCGATACGCGATCGCCAGACAGGCCAGCACCAGCAAGATCACGGGCATCGCGGACATGACGGGAAATCGGAGGTCAGAGGTCGGACGTCGGAGAATCGCTCGCGAGTGCCAAGCGACGCTCGTTAGCCGATCGGTAGCCGGTCCCCTTGGGGACCGAAGGCCGCACGCAGTCGAGCGGCCGTTTCGTAATTACCATAATCCACCGCCAACACGCGGATCAAGCTGAACCGATGGACGCTTGCCGGCCAATCCCTATAATAGCCCGTCATCGTTTTGTCCTTCGAGTGCCTAACAAATCCGGCGGGGACTGTCCCCCTTTTTGCGAAGTCCGCGAAGAAAAACGGGGACTGTCTCCGTCTCCCAGCCGGATTTGTTAGGCGCTCTTCGTCCTTTGTACTTCGTACTTGGTCGTCGCCCTCATGAATAAGCTCGTCATCATCGGCAGTGGCCCCGCCGCCTGGACGGCCGCGATTTATGCGGCACGCGCCGAACTAAAGCCGCTTGTCTTCGAGGGAGCGTTTACGAGCGAGAATCATCGGAATGGCACCCTTCCCCTCGGCCAGCTCGCCTTGACGACCGAGGTGGAAAACTTTCCCGGTTTTCCCGCCGGCAATTTGGCGAGCTTTCTCGACAGCGCAATTGCCAAAGAGCGACGCCGCTTCATGCGACAGCATTCCCAACATGGCGTCAGCGGGCCGGAACTCATGGAACTCATGCGGCAGCAAGCGATCAATTTCGGCACTCAAGTCATCACCGACGATATCACGTCGGTGGATTTCAGCCGGCGTCCATTTCACTTGAATGCACTGAACGGCGAAACAGCCGAAGCCGAGGCCGTCATCATCGCGACGGGCGCGAGAGCGAACTATCTCGGCATCCCGTCGGAGGAGAAATATAAGAACCACGGCGTAACCGCCTGCGCAGTGTGCGATGGGGCGCTGCCGCGCTACCGCAACCAGCCGCTGATCGTCGTCGGCGGCGGCGATTCGGCCGTCGAGGAAGCCACTTATCTCACGAAGTACGCCAGCAAAGTACACCTCGTCCATCGCCGCGACGAACTCCGGGCCTCGAAAATCATGGCCGAGCGGGCGATGAAGAACCCGAAGATCGAGCCAGTCTGGAACCACACCATCGATGAAGTACTCGGCGACGAGAAGCAAGGCGTCAAGGGGGTGCGGCTGGTGAACACGGTCGACGGCAGCACGCACGAGCGCGATGCGACTGGCATGTTCTTGGCGATCGGCCACACGCCCAACACGGCCTTCCTCAACTGTCAGCTCGAATTGACCACGAAGAAGTACGTCAAGTGGACCGTCCCATTCCGCACGAACACGAGCGTGGAAGGGGTCTTCGCCGCGGGCGACGTGGCCGACGACTACTACCGCCAAGCCGTCACCGCCGCCGGCACCGGCTGCATGGCCGCCCTAGACGCCGAACGCTGGCTGGCGCACGAGGGCCATTGACCGCCGGAATCCGAGAACCGCCGGGGACTGGCTCATTTTGCGATGCCCTGTGAGCAAAATGTGCCTGTCCCCCTCTCCGCAGGCGGTCCCCGGATAGGCTCTTGGCCTTTTGCGACTTCACCTCCATGCTCGAGAGCCAACAACTCGGCGGTCAAGAACCGACAGGTTGTTCGACGCCCGCTAGGTGCAAGGCCGAGCAAAACATGGCTAGCTCGGGTAAATCGGCATGCCCGTTCGATCGATCGGGCGGCCGACATAGAGACCCCCTCTCACAAGCCAAGCGAACTCGGGGTGCCGAACCTCGTAGCTGTCCCCGCTGGAAAGAATCACGCGAAAGGGAGAGAACGGGCGGCGCGCGAGCAGTCCCTTAATCGTTTCGATCATCACATAAGTGTACATCCGTCTCGGCCAGCGGCCAAGTGTACGAGCGTTCGAGGTTTTGAACTACCCGGCTAGGACTCGAACCTAGAATGAGGGAGCCAAAATCCCTAGTGTTACCATTACACTACCGGGTAGGGGTCGCCGAGGACGACCTTGGGTCAACGGGCGAGTTTAGCAGGTTTTTTGGCAGCCGGGTAGGCGATGCCGGTGGCGAATGGTGAGTCACGGGGTCGGGAGATAGAGCCGTTCGTCGTGATTTTGTTGGTCGGCTGCTCGCGCAGGTTCTTACCCCTCACCCCGGCCCCTCTCCCGCAAGGGGCGAGGGGAAAAATCGGCAGCCAAGGCTGCCGGCTAACGAGGCGCTGATGGCAAGCCACCGATTTTCTAGTTACTCGCTGACAATTACGCCTGCAAGCCGCGGCGGTTGACTACGGCGAAGCTGAGTTGTTCCAGCTCGATCGCCAGATCGACGCCCACGTGGCTGACGCCCTCCGGCAGAGTGATCGTCACTGGGGCGAAATTGACGATCCCTTCGACACCGGCGGACACGAGGCGGTCGGCCACGGTTTGGGCGGCGGCGGCCGGCACGACGATCATCGCCAGCTTGATCTTGTGCTGCTTGACGATCGCCGGCAGGTCGTCGAGGTGATGGATCGGCACGCCGTTGATCGTCGAGCCGATTTTTGACGAATCGATGTCGAAGGCCGCCACGATCCGGAAGTTCTGATTGCCGAATCCGCGATAGCCGAGCAGGGCCTGGCCGAGGTTGCCGGTGCCGACCATGACGACCGGCCAGCCGTGATCCGTTCCCAGGATGCGGCGGATGGCGGCGATCAGCTCGTCGCAGCGGTAGCCGATGCCCGGATAGCCGAAATGGCCGAAATAGGCGAGGTCTTTGCGAACTTGGGCGTCGCTGAATCCGAGCAAGCTGCCTAATTGGTTCGAGCTGGTCGTCTCGTGGCCGTCGCGAACGAGGTGCTGCAATTCGCGCAGGTAAAGGCTCAACCGATTGACGACCGCCTTGGGAACGGCGCCGTCGGGGAGCGCGTCGGTCGATTTGCCTTTGTCATCGCTCGTCATGTGGCTTGACCCGGATCGCTGGTCCTCGGCTGCCCGCCGCCGGAGGATCGGCGTTACTCTAAAGTGGCAAACGGCGAGTGGCAAGTGCCGGGTGGCGTTTCCAACCGTACTTGACAGCCTCTTGGCCCATTGGTGCGACAAAAAAGCCCGCGGGTGGCGCCCGAGGACGTAGGCAGGATGCAGTTGGCGGTAGGCAAGGTGCACCGACATGCAAAAAGCCCAGGGGCCGCAGCTCCTGGGCTTTGAGTGTTCATGGCCGGTAAAAAGCACGATTGTCGCCGCGAAGTGCGGTTAGTCGTTCAAATGGTTGGCCGTATTGGCGCTGAGCTGTCCGGTCGCCGCGTAATACAGCCAGCCGCCGTCGCTGGTGGCCGCCGTCGGCGGATAAACGGCGGTTGCGGTAACGGTGTTATGGCCGTCGATCGGATTCTGCGGCATTTGGTTTTGGATGTACGGGCCGTAGGGGAAGCTCGGGCCGGCGGTGCCGGTGGTGCCGTTGACGTCGGTCGCCGACATGAGTTGCGGCAGAGTGCCGCCGGTCAAGGTCGGAACAGCGCCAAGATGGTGGAGCTTGTAAAGCTCGATCTGCGACCGCAATGTTTGCAGATTGAAAAGCATCGTGCTCGTCTTGGCATCTTCGGTCGACGACGAGAATTGCGGGATGATCGTCGCGGCCAACACGGCCATGATCACCACGACGATGAGGATCTCGATCAAGGTGAAGCCGGCAGAACGCTTGGCACTCATGGTAACCAGTTCCTTTCAACAACGATGGATTGAGTTGTCATCGCCCTGGGGGGCGTTCCGCTTGGGGGCCATGTCCGCACAACGTGATACGTAGCCGGTTCCGCGCTCAAACGGCATCGGAGTCGATCCGACGGGAGCGGGTATCGGCGGCCGCGAGGGGATCGCATCCAAGGCTCGGCCGGCCTTGATGAATAGGTAGGTTGCGAAGCGTGGCACGTCAAACGAGTTCGCTCCGAGATGGCAGTTTTCTTTGCGGTTTGAGGGCCGCCGCGGAGCCCCAAATCAGCCGAGTTATCCGCGCCAGCCGACACCTGCGTCAAATCCGACCCATGCCGTGCAGGTCGACCTTTCCGTTCGACGCGAACGAACCCAATTGACCGCATTGCGCGGAGAAAGCGCGCAATTCTCCGCGCCTCCGGAAACAATCAACTCGCGCCAGGCCATCCATTTCAAGCAATCTGCATAGCTTGTCGATAACGACTGATATTCGGGCAGTTTACCGCCATGTCTGTGCCGCTCACGTCGAAGAGGTAGTTTTCACAGAAAGTGGAAACTAGGACGGCGGGCTAATGTACGCGGAGTACATAGACCGATGAGGATGTATGACGAACCAGTTTTCGTCGGACCAGACCCCCCATCTCCACTTGAGCCGCCTACGAAGGGAGGCAGGACAATGAAAAATTTGTTGGTTGTGCCGTTGCTGACTGCGCTGCTGGCTGTCAGCTTGGCCAAGGAAGCCGATGCAGGTTACTGCGGAGCATGTTGCTATAGCCGCTGCGCCCCATGTTGCGCAGTGAACTATTGCTGCGCTCGGCAGCAATGCTGCACCGTGATGAAGACCTGCAAGGAAGTGGTGTACGAGCAGCAGAACTACACCTGCTACAAGACGTGCTACGAGACAGTCTGTGAGCCCAAAACCATCGACTGCGTGAAGTACGTTGCCGAGACCGCATATCGCGAATGCGAATATACGGTCTGCAAGCCGGTCTGGGAGACTAAGACCAGGGTTTGCAACTACACGGTCTGCAAGCCGGTCTGGGAAACCAAGACCAAGGAGATTTGCTACACGGTGTGCAAGCCGGTCTGGGAAACCAAGACCAAGGAAATCTGCTACACGGTGTGCAAGCCGGTTTACGAGACCCGCGAATGCCACTACACGGTGTGCAAGCCGGTCTATGAGACGAAGACGCGAGAGATCTGCTACACGGTCTGCAAGCCGGTCTATGAGACCAAGACTCAGGAAATCCACTACACGGTGTGCAAGCCGGTCTACGAGACCAAGACTCGCGAGATTTGCTACACGGTCTGCAAGCCGGTGTACGAGACCCGCGAGTGCCACTACACGGTGTGCAAGCCGGTGTACGAAACGAAGACTCGCGAGATTTGCTACACGGTTTGCAAGCCGGTTTACGAGACCCGCGAGTGCCACTACACGGTGTGCAAGCCGGTC
>DASZFO010000112.1 GCA_035939775.1 Pirellulales bacterium
CTTGAAGGCCGCGTGACCCGTGCCCAGGAAGCCGGGTTTGCCGCAATCGGACCACGGCATGTGGCCGGTCTTATCGGCCAGGCCGACAAACGGCGGCACCGAGGGATCGACCGGACCTTGCAGCTTCGAGAGGATCGCTCCCATGCTCGGCCAACCGCCGACGTTCTTGAAAGCGTTGGGGTCGCGGCCGGTCATACACTGGATGGCATCGTGGCCGCCGCGCGCACCCACGACGGAGCGGATGATCGAGAACCGGTCCATCATGCCGGCGATGCGCGGAAAGCACTCGCCGATCCGGATGCCGGTGACTTTTGTGTTGATCGGCTTGAACTCGCCCTTGATCTCCGGCGGTGCTTCCATTTTCAGGTCGAACATGTCCTGATGCGGCGGGCCGCCGCCCAAGAAAATGTTAATGACTGCCTTGTGCGAGGTCGATTTTCCGGCTTGCGATTCGGCCCGAAGGATGTCGGCGAGAGACAGATTGACTGCCCCAAATGAAAACGCGCCGATCTTCAAGAAGCCGCGGCGAGAGACGCCGTCGCAAAACCGATGCTTGGTTCCGTGAATGGTCAACATGGCGGGAGAACCCCCGTTGGCGGAAGGCGGGAAAGATCGGCAACCGGGACGCCGATCCGAATCTGGCGGGAGGCGACTCAATAGCTAACGTAAACTTTATCGAACAATAGTGCAAGAAAAAATGGCAAATTTCCGGGTTTCAGGGTAAGCAGCTCCATAGTTGGCGGAATCTTTGTATACTTCAGAGGTTTTGAGGCGACGATCCCGAAAAGCCCCTGGGAGGAACCCCATGATTGTGACATTGACCCCCGAACAGGAAGCTCAGGCTCGCCAACTCGCCGAGCAGTTGAAGCAACAGGCGCAGGATCCGTTCCTGGCGATCGCCCGTCTGCTGGTGGTCACGGATGAACGCACTCTCTTTGGGGCGACGGAATTCGCCATTCGCAAACACGCGTTGGAACTGATCTCGAAAGCGTACGCGCTGCATCTGGGTCAAAAAAAAACGGCTACCGCGGTTCGTCGATCACCTGTCCGAAGTGCGGGCAAGCGGCGGCTTACCACGGCGAGCGGGAACGTCGCGCCCAATGCCTCGGCGGAGTGATCGCTTGCAAGCGGGCGTACTACTACTGTCGGCGCTGCGGCCGGGGCTACACTCCTTGGGATGAGGGGACGGGTCTGAGCGAACGGAACCTGACGCCTGGCCTGGAAGAACTCGCCTGCCTGAACGGAGCGGTGGCGGATAGTTTCGAGAAAGGCGCCGATCTGCTGGAAAAGACGTCGGGAGCACGTTTGAGTGAATCGACGGTACAACGGACGACGGAGTCGGCGGGCGAACGCATCGCGGCGCGGTTCGAGGCCGGCAAGACGATTGGTTCGCGGCTGCGCTGGAACTGGCATCGAGATGCGCGGGGGCATCGGGTGGCCTATGTGGGTCTCGATGCGACGGGCGTGCCGCAGCAAGGAGAACATGGGGAAAAAGCCGATGGGCGCATGGCCTACGTGGGGGTCGTGTACAATCCGCTGCCCGATCGCCAGCGCGTTTTCGTCGACTTGCCCCGTGCGGGCGAACGCATGAAGGCGCGCTACGTCAGCGGCTTGTACACCTTGGCGGAAATGGGTCCGCTGTTACGTCTGCAGGCGGCCCAGGTGGGCATGGACGACGCGGACGTTTGGATTGCCCTGACCGATGGGGGCAACGGACTCGAACACTTCATGGAAATGAACTTCCCACGCGTGGCGGCGGTGATCGTCGATTTCTGGCACGCCAGCGAATACGTGGCGAAACTGGCCAAGGCGCTGCATCCCGACGACGAAGCGAAGGCCGGGGAACAAACGCACCAATGGAACCGTCTCTTGAAAGACGAAGGCGGCTGGACCTTATTGGCGGTGTGGGAGACGTGGGATTGGCCGGATCGCAAGCCCGGCCTTCGGGATGTTCTCGACGAAGTGCTCGGTTACTTCCGCAATCAGGCGCACCGCATGGAATACCCGGAATACGAAGCCAACGGCTGGTGCATTGGTTCGGGAGTCGTGGAGAGTGGTTGCAAAACGGTCGTCAATCAGCGGCTCAAGGGGGCCGGCATGCGCTGGAGCGAAGACGGAGCCCACGCCGTATGCCACGTCCGCGCCCTCTACCGCAGCGAACCCGGCCAATGGGAATCCTTCTGGCAACAGGACAGCCTTCTCAGAACAACTGTTTAGCAACTTAAGTGACGCCTACCCACCGTAATGAGGCAAAGGCGGCTGAGAAGTACCGTTAATATGCGCCCGATGAAACGGCACAAGAACCACGCCGACCGTGTCGGTCTGAAAACGACGCAGATCAGAATCTGACGGCACAAGAACCGTATTGCCCGTGTCGATTTGCGAATGGCGCTCGTCAAAAACCGACGGCATAAGTTCCATAACGCCGAGACTGGCTTGGTAGCGACGCGGATCAGATTCTGACGGCTAAGTTTCATGGGATCATCTCGCCCAAAGTTTCGGTTGCAGATCATCAAGGAGAAGCGCGACGCGCGCAGCCTCCACGCAGACCCTTTCGGAGCCGAACTGCACGGGCGAATGAATACCTTTGATTATCAGTCTGTCAGTAGGCGGAT
>DASZFO010000113.1 GCA_035939775.1 Pirellulales bacterium
TGCCGAAGCGGCGCGGAGCACCCTAGACCGCTGCATCGATCGGGGCGAAGGAATCGGATTGTTGATCGGGCCGGCTGGCACAGGCAAGACTCTGCTGTGCCAGGTGTTGGCCGAGCAATTTCGTTCTCGTATGGCCATCGCGCTGCTGTCGAGCGGCCGGATCTGCACGCGGCGAAGCCTTTTTCAGGCAATCCTGTTTGAGTTGGGACTGCGTTACCGCGGAATGGAAGAGGGCGAGCTGCGATTGGCGCTCGCCGATCATCTGACGAATATCGAGACGCACCAAGACGCGTTGCTGCTGTTACTGGACGAAGCGCACACGTTGCCGCTCCGCTTGCTGGAAGAGGTTCGGCTGCTGACGAATCTCGTCCGCAACGGCCATCCGCGCGTTCGTTTAGTGCTCTCGGGCGCGTCGGTAATGGAGGAAAGGATCGCGAGCCCGAAATTGGATTCGTTCAATCAGCGGATTGTCGCGCGTTGCTATCTTCAAGCATTAAATTATGACGAGACGCTGGCCTATATCCGCGGCGAAATCGCTAACGTCGGCGGAAACGCGGATCAAGTTTTCACGCTCGACGCTCTGCAATCCGTGCATCGGGCGACCGACGGAATTCCGCGGCTGGTGAATCAGGTCTGCGATCACGCTTTGATCTCGGCCTACGCCAACGGAGCGCGGCCAATCAGCCAAGCCGTGATCGAAGAGGCGTGGGCCGACTTGCAACAGTTGCCAACGCCGTGGAACGCAGCGGCGGGCGCCGCAGACCAACCGCGCGACATCATCGAATTCGGCGCATTGGAAGATGTAGTTCCACTAAAGCCGCCGAGGGAATCTGCCGCCGCGCCGCGGCTCCGCGCGGTAAGGGAAGAAGAACGAGTCGGGGATGACGGCGAGACGGATCTTTTCTATGGCGAACCGGTCGAACGGTTGGCGAAGATTGAAGCTAAATTGGAAGCGATCGAAGAAGACTATCAGCCTCCCGTGCCGGAGGTCCCACGAGTTGACGTTGTGTTTCCCGGCGCGTTCGACCCCTTTGCTGAGGCGTTTGTCGAAGAAGAAGTCGTGACCGATCGCTTCGCGACCCTCGAAACGAGCGTGCTCTCAAATCGGCCGCAAGTGCGGAGCCTTGAGGGCCGCGAGCTTTCCGCGCTTCTCGGAATGAATGAGACCGCGAGCGACCCGGAACATCTCTCCATCAACGAAGTCCTGAGCTTACCGGCTGCCGATGAGACCCAGGAGACGTCGCAATTACCCGAACTCGAAGCGCGTTCGGCATCTGCGGATGCTGAATCTCCACGAAACGACGAGTCGGAATCGGAGCAGCCGCTCAGCTTGCGCCCAGCCGAGGATCCGGTCCTGCCGGAGTTTCCCGAAGAATCCGGGACCGTCAGCATATTGATCGGCGGACAGACTGTCGAGTTGCCGCAATCGGAAATTCCGGGCGAGGCATTAACATTCTCCGGCCGTTTCCAGCAAACGGTGAATCTCGCCGATGCCACACGGGAGCCACTGCAAGCGGCGAGCGAGCCGACGACGCTATCGCCCGATCTTGCATCGGAAGACGAACAAGACTTGATCGTCGTCGAGGACGATCCACCGGAGCCAAATCCTCCAGCGCCAATGCCGCCGCAAGTTCGTCGGCAGGAATACCGGCAGCTATTCGCTCGCCTACGGCGCGGATAGCCCTTTGGAGAGTCGGCGATGAGCAAGCTGTTGGCGGCGTTGCAGCAGATTGATGCGAAACCGACCGCTTCGGAACAGTCCGGGTCGGCGCGGCCCAGTGATTTGGAACTGGTACCTCCCGACCGCACCACGCAACCGCAAGGTGACGGGACGGAGATCCCGAAATTGTCGCATCTCCAATCGGTTGCCGATTCGATCGAACCCCAGACGGGCGAAGGTGCATTGCGAACAGTCGCTGAGCTCAATCATCTCTTGGAAGAAGCTCTGGCGGCCCAACAGATCGATTTGGCGAACGAAGTCATCGAGCCGTTGGAACTCGACGCCCCCTGCGAATTGCCGCCCTCACCTCCTGACTTTCACGATCCTCTGGAAGGAATTGCCGTCGCACGCGAGTTCGTTGAGTTGGCGGACCAAATGTTCGCAGCCCTGAACACTCCTCTGCCTGCGGTCGCCATGATTGTAACCGCTGGGCGGGGCAACGCCGATAGCTTTTGGCTCTTGCCTTTGGCAATCGCGTGCGCGAAGAGTCACGTCGGCCGAGTTTTGGTCGTCGAGGCCGACAGTAATGCGCCGTGGTGGCCTGCCTATTTGGGGATTGAAGCGGAGTCGGGCATGGCCGAAGCGCTAAAGGACTTTGCAGCGTGGCGCGACAGCATTCGACGGACCGCTGTACCGCGGATCGATCTGCTTCCACGCGGCAAGGGTGTCTGGCCGACCGGCGCCGAGGCAAACGAGCAACTCCAATCGCTGTTGATCGGGGCGAAAACTGAGTACCAGTTGATCCTGATCGCCTCCGGCGATGCCGACCAACCGACAGCGGCAGCGCTGGCCCAATATTGCGACGGCACAGTTCTCGTCGTTGACATAGGTAGAACTGCTCGCGCGGCGGCCCACCGCGCCAAACGATCCCTGGAATCCGCAGGCGCTCGCGTCATCGGCGTGGTTGTGCGGAATTGATACGTCCATTCCCGCCCATAAATTCGCATCATGCGGACGATGTGGCCTCAACCGGCGCACCTTTAAGCACAACTGCCGGGTTCGGTGACTTCTCGCTCTCGGCGCGGCCCGCGTCCGCTGATCGGCCGGTCCCGGCGTAGAACACCGTCGAGACGATCAATAGCGCGGCGATGCAGACGAACATCATGGGGTAGCCCGGCAGGCCGATCATTCGGCCAAAGTGGACGATCCCGCCGATGAGCGGCGCGCCGCTAAGTGTCCCGAGATCGATCGTCGCCAACATGAGGGTCGTTCCCACGCCGCGATAGCGGGCGGGGAACGCGGCGCTGCCGCCAGCCACGACGGCCGGATAGAGAATCGCTTGTCCCGCTCCGGTGAATAGTGCGGGCAACAGAAGCTGCGATTCGGTTGCGACCGCCAGGTACGAAACCACCCCGACGACGAGCAGCGACATCCCGATTAGAATCGCGCCCCGAATCCCGAGCCGCTCGGTCAGCCGCCGAGTCGCGAGCCGTGCGGCGATGGCCGTTACCGCATAGACCGTGAAATAGGGCGCAAGCCGATTGATGCTCAATTCCGCCGCGAAAGTGCGAAGAAACGTGGCCGGCATTCCAAGCGCGATCCCGGTCACGACGCCAATCGCCAACAATACGCCAGGACGGTAGCGCCGCAGCAGCGGCGCGATCGGCACGTGGCGTCGAGGCGGCGGTCGTACTTCCCGCGACGTCGCAAACCACGCGGCGACAACCGAAGCGCTGCCGAGACCCGCCGCCACGAGAAACAGCAAGTCCAGTTCGGTCCGCGTGGCGAGGCCACCCGCGCCGCCGCTCGAAATCACATCGCCAATCAGCGGCCCGATCAACATGCCGACGAAGCTGGCCGTGCCGATCATGCCGACCGCCTCGGCCATTCGCGACACCGGCACCTGCTGAATTACAAACGTGAATACGGCCCCGAACACTCCTGCCACGCTCGTTCGATACAGCGCCTGGAGCACGAAGATTTCGATCCCGTTCGGCCGCGAAACGAGCAAATGCCCCAGCATGCTAACGACGAATAGGGCCGTCGAGCCGAGCCAAATCTGCCGAGGGCCATAGCGGTCGATCCCGACGCCTTGGGCCAACCGCATCGCCAGGCTGCCGATCATCCCGACGCCGACGACCGCTCCCAGTTCGAGTTCACCCCCGCCGAGAAACGTGATGAAATCGGCGTAGCGATACATCAGGCTGACGGCAACCATCAGCAACATCAGTGAGATATAGGCGAGCCAGAACGCGCGGCCGTAGGCGCCGGAAGTCGGAGCGCGGAAGGTAATCAGTAAGGAACGCCCTCTGTGGAGTTCCGCGGCGTCAACCGCCCGCGCCGCCGAGCTAGGCAACGCCGACGGCAGACTGCATCCGTCGGACTCGGCGGGGTCCGCGGCAGTCTCAGATTCATCCTCGGCGGGTCGAAACATGCGGGATGTCGGCGGAAAACGGGCAGTTACCGAAGTATACTCGCGATCGACGACGAGCGGTAGTTCGCTAAGATCGCCTGCCAAATTGAGCGAAGAACCGTCCCCTTGGCCCAGCGCGAATGGTTCGGCGCTCTAAAACGAGAGACGGCGATACGGCAATTGAGGTTCGTCCAATTCTCGAAAGCGTGTAGAATTTCCTCCGGCACGCCGCCAAAAGCGATTGCCCTCACCCAAGCAACGTCACAAGGAATTAAGGATGGATCGAGCCAACGCCGAAAAAACTCTGGTGATGACGGCGACCTATAACGAGATCGAGAATCTGCCGCGGCTGGTCGAGGAGGTTTTTCGGAATGCGCCGCGGGTCGATCTGCTGGTGATCGACGACAACTCGCCGGATGGCACTGGCCAATGGTGCGATCGACAGGCGGCCGCCAATCCACGACTACACTGCCTGCACCGCTCCGGAAAGCTCGGCCTCGGGACGGCGATCGTCGCCGGGATGCGATTTGCCATCGAGCACAACTACAAATATGTCCTCAACATGGATGCCGACTTCAGCCATCATCCACGCTACTTGCCCGCGATGATGGAAGGCATGGATCCACCCAGCGGCAAACCGATCGATGTGATGATCGGCTCCCGCTACGTTCCGGGGGGCGGCGCGCCGGGATGGCCGCTCAAACGGCAGCTTATGAGCCGTTGCATGAATCTTTATGCCCGCTGGCTGCTGTGGTTGAAGCCGCATGATTGCAGCGGTGGCTACCGCTGCTATCGGACGGCGACGCTGGCGAAGCTCGATCTCGAACGCATTCGCTCGCGCGGCTACTCGTTTCAGGAAGAGATTCTGTGGATGCTCCGCCGCATCGGGGCCCGCTTCGGCGAGACGCCAATCGTTTTCGCCGATCGCGAGAAAGGGCACTCGAAGATCAACTCCAAAGAGGCGGTCAACGCCTTGCGGATCATTTTTCGCCTCGGATTGCAGAACATGCTGCGGATTTAGCGGCCGCAGGCGCGCAATTCGACTCGCGCGTACTGGCAGCGCGGCCCAGTGCTGGCTATCTTAGATGGCAGCGGCTTCTGCCATCCGGGCTGTGATTCAGCTTCCCACCAATGGACCATCTGCCATGATACGCGCGCTTCGCTGCATTGTTGTCTTCCATGGAATCATGTGCCTTTTCCCGCTTTCCGCCGCTCGGGCCGCCAATCCGCTGGACTTCGATTTGGTGATCCACGCCGGTCAGCATGATCGGACAAATGTGCCGGTTTCCGTGCCAATCGAATTGCCGGCCGACATCCATTCGACGATCGCCGACATTGACGTCTCCGGTGGTGTGCCGATTCCAGGTGAACTGACCGAGCCGGGCATCTGTGTTTCGTCGTCGCCGGCGGCCGCCGGTTCACAGCGAAAGGAATTGCACTTTATCCTTCCCAAGCTAATGGCCGGGGCGACGCTTGAACTGCACGGCACAATTGAGCCGACAGCGCCAAATGTCAACCCCAGTTCGAAATTCAATTGGACCGACGTCGCCAATGAGCATTCTCTATTGAGCTACGGCAGCCGGCCGGTGCTCGACTACATGTGCCGGCCGCTCGACGAATCGTCGAAGGAAAAGCGCGAAGAGACATTCAAGCCGTTTCACCATCTCTACGATCCCGATGGCACGATTCTCGTAACGAAAGGCCCTGGCGGCTACTTCACACATCACCGTGGCTTGTTTTACGGATTCAACAAAATTACCTACGGCAATGGAAAGGAGGCCGACGTTTGGCATTGCACCAAAAACTGCTATCAGTCGCACGAAAAACTGCTCGACGAAGAGGCCGGCCCGGCGCTGGGCCGGCAACTCGCAGCCATCGACTGGCGTGGACAGGATCGCCAGCCGTTCGCCCATGAGCAGCGCGAGATGACCGTCTACAACGTGCCCGGAGGGACGATGATCGATTTCGCCTCGCGGCTGGAAACGACGGGGGAAAACGTGAGACTTGACGGCGACCCGCAACATTCGGGCTTCCACTTCCGCGCGGCCAACGAAATAGCGGAAAAGGGCAAAGTCCAAACGACGAGCGCCGGCAAGACCAGCGCCGAACGGGCGAATCCCGACACGATCTTCATCCGTGCCGACGGCACGGGTAAATCGGGAGAAGCGATCAATTGGGATCCTAAAGATAAATCTCACGATCCCCGCACGATCAATCAGCCTTGGAAGGGCATGAGTTTTATCCTCGGCGGCCAGCGCTACTCGGTGGCGATGCTCGATCTGCCAACCAATCCCAAAGAGGCTCGCTTTAGCGAGCGCGATTACGGCCGGTTCGGCTCTTATTTCCAGTACGATCTGACGAAAGACCACCCGCTGGAAGTGCGATATCGCGTCTGGCTGCAAAAGGGGCAAATGACCCCTGGGCAGATTGCCGCGCTCTCCGCCGACTTCGCCGAGCCAGTCGAGGCGACGGTGAAGCTGGCCGGAAATGATCGGAAATGAACGCGAATGCCGAAAAGGCGGACGCTTATTTTTCCGCGAGCAACTGTTTCACCAATTCCTCGACTCGCTCGTACTCCGGCCGTCCCTTGCTGCTGGCTCCGTCGGTGAACTTCTGCCGCAGTTTGCCGCTTTGATCGAACACGAACACCGCCGGAATCGAGGGGATTTCGAGCTGCTTGAGAATGGCCTCCGGTTCGACGCTTGCCAAGACGTTATCGAACAGCGCGTTCTGCTTCCGCAAAAACGCGAGCACCGCTGGGGTAACTTCCTCCGGCTTGCCCGCCCCGTCGTAGTCCAAGCTCAATGAAATGCATGCGATCCGCTCCGGGCCAATCCGGCGATAGAGCGATACGAGGTCGGGAAACTCTTTGACGCACGGGGGGCAAGCCGTGCTCCAGACATCGAGCACGACGACCTTGCCGCGCTTGTCGGCCACGAGTCGCTCGATTCCCAGATAGTCAAGAATCTTCAGCGACACGTCCGGTGCGTCGCCTGAGATCGTGGTTTTGCTGCCATCGCCCGAACTTGGCTGAGGTCCATTGGCGTCTCGATTCTGGCCGCACCCTGTCGTCACCAGCAATGCGCACGACGCTAACGCGACGAACCTTCGCGCGACGATTACAATTCCCGTGACCATTGAGGATCCTAATGTTGGGTATATTATATCGCCCCGGAGCCCAGACGCTCAGGGTCAAACGCGCCTCGATCGAAGCAGTCCCCCGGCGACGACTGTCTGTCTCAAATCACGCGTCTCACTCGTTCTGGATTATATTGGCCGGCATGACCGAATTCATCCACCAGCGCCACAAGCCGCCGACGCGTCTCGATCGGCGGCGCGAAATAGTTCTTGCATGCGCGCCGCTGCGGAGCAACGTCAATCTTTCGCACATCGTTCGCACGGCCGGCTGCGCGGGCGTCGAACGCCTGATCTGCTGCGGCCATGCGAAGATAATCGACAAGATCGCCCGCGACGGTGCCGACAGCGTGCGAATCGAAGTCCATCGCACGCTCCTCCCCGTGCTCCGCGAATTGAAGCAGTCTGGCTACCATCTGGTCGGATTGGAACAAACCACCGGCTCGAAAGACCTTCACTCGTACGCCTTCGCGCGCGAAACCGCCTTGATCGTCGGCAACGAACGGCTGGGGCTAACCAAAGAAGAACTTCGACTGGTCGATGACGTGGTTGAAATCCCCGTCTATGGCCTCCCTTACGCCTACAACGTCGCCACCGCCACCGCGATAGCCCTTTACGAGTATTGCCGCCAGTTTTCGGCAGGTTAGAAACCGCCGCGGCAATTCACGAGCAAGAATACGTATTGCAGAATCAGTGTTCCCGTGTACACTTAGGCTGAATCGCGATGACCGCAATCGCACGAAGTTCGATGAAAGGAATCGTGTCCATGGCCACCAAACGAAAACCCGGCAAATCGCGCCCTTTGTTCGCCGGGGAAGATGATGTTTCAGGTTCCAAATCACGCACGTATGAGCCGCTTCCGTCTGTGTGGTTTGGCGATGATGCGGAACTCCTTGAAAAAATGCTTTGCTTCTATCCAAAGACCACACCGCGCCGAATCTTGGATGCGACGATCAACGTAGGGCGTTTCTGGCAGGGAAGTCGTCGAGATGTCGTTGGTATGGATATCGACGGCAAGTTTGCGCCAGACATTCTCGCCGACAATTGCGATATGCCGTGTAAAGATGAGTCGTTTGACGTCGTCGTCTACGACCCGCCGCACGTCCCAAATCAGGGTAAAGACCGCTCGAAGGACTTCAATGACCGGTTCGGGCTGGTCCTCAAGTCGCCCGTCGAGAATGGCTACAACTTCACACATACATTTCGGCCGTTTCTGCGCGAGGCGTACCGTGTGCTGAGCAAGAATGGCATTCTTTTCTGCAAAATTGCCGATTACGTTCATGGCCATCGCTTTCAATGGGCGCATCTTGAGCTAGTCAATGCTGCGCTCGAGATCGGATTCACCCCCTGCGATTGCATCGTCAAGATTCGCAAGGGCCCGATCACCGATCCGCGATGGAAAAAGGCCCACCACGCCCGCCGCCAACATTGCTATTGGATCGTGTTGCGCAAATCAAAAAAGTGCGAATAGCTCAATCTCGAACTTCCTGCTGCCATTCCATTAGCATGATGCAGCGATCGACGCGGAGGTTCCGCACTTGGCATTTCCCGTCGGCACCGTCGAAGTGGACGTGGAAGAGTATTTCGTTCCTATTGTGTACATCGAACCCAAGGCTTTGACGGCCCTTTCGCCTCCCGACCGGCAGCGCCTCGCATTGACGAATCTTCTGCAAGAGTGAAATGGGAACGTCTACGAGCTGATAGTCGATATTCGTTTGCCCCCAAATTGCGCGGAGCATCAAGATTCCTTCGTACCGGCTCAGATGAGCCAGCGCGTGCTCTATCAGGGCATTCGAGATCCATTCTCCGGTCTCGGTGGTGCAAAGTTTGGTAATGCTGATCCGATCTCGTCGCGTAATTCGCCCGGTCTCTGTTTTCAGCGACAAGCGGGTTTGGCCAATTCGAATGTCGGCCTTCGGACTATTTGGATGCTCCAAGACGACTTGATCGCGCGGCCAACCCGAGTGAAGAAACGCCCGCTCGACGAGCGATTCAAAATAGATGCCCTGTGGCGGCAGTCGCGGATAGACCGTGTGGTGAGTGGCAATCCAGTGCCGCAGCTTTTCCAAAAAACTCGAATTGAAGATTTGCGTTTTCTTGCCGGGCATCCTTGCCATCCTCTTGGAGAATTGGGGAGCGGAAGGCTAGCCAGAATTGGTGCCCTGAACACGGCCGCTTAGCTGCCGCACTTGACCGGCGGCGAATTCCGGCCGTAGACTAGGGCGTTTGCAGTGGTATTGCGGCGGTTCGCAGTGAGGTAGCACTTTGCCGGGCACGTGCGTCATCGGTTTGCAGTGGGGAGACGAAGCCAAAGGGAAGCTCGTCGATCTGCTCACCGAGCATCATGACATCGTCGTGCGCTATCAAGGGGGCGCGAATGCCGGTCATACGGTCGTCGCGGCGGGGCAAACCTACAAGCTCTCGCTCATCCCCAGCGGAATTCTTACGCCAGGCGTCCTTTCGGTCATCACTGGCGGAGTAGTCATTCACCCGCAGAGCCTTCTCAGCGAGATTGACGGGTTGGTTGCCCGCGGCGTCGAAGTCGGCAAGAACCTGGTGATTAGCGACCGAGCGCATGTAATTTTTCCGTGGCACATCGCCGAAGACCGTGCGCTCGATTCGAGCCTGTCCGGCGGCGAGGCGATCGGCACTACCCAGCGCGGTATCGGCCCTTGCTATCAGGACAAGGTCGGCCGCTCATATGCCGTCCGTCTCGGCGACATGTATCGCGACAATTTCGCCGAGCGAATCAACCACATTGTCGCTGCGAAGAATCGGTCGCTTGCCGGGCTAAATGGCCATGCCGGCGACGCGATCTTCGATCCGCAAAAGGTTTATTCGGAGTATCGCGAGCATGCCGAGCGGCTGAAACCGTTTGTGGCCGATACGACGGCGTTGTTGCTGGACGCGGTCGAGAGCGGCAAACGGCTGCTTTTCGAGGGAGCGCAGGGTGCACTCTTGGACATCGATCACGGCACCTTTCCCTTCGTCACCAGCAGCAATAGTTCCGGGGTCGGCGTGTCGAGCGGCTCGGGTGTGCCGGCGCACTGGATCAAGAACGTGATCGGAGTGCTCAAGGCGTATTCGACGCGCGTCGGCGGCGGGCCTTTCCCCACCGAACAAGACAACGCCACCGGCCTGCATCTCCGCGAGCGCGGCAATGAATACGGCACGGTGACGCGCCGCCCGCGCCGCTGTGGCTGGTTCGACGCGGTGGCCGCTCGCTATACAGCGCGGCTGAGCGGAGTGGACTTCCTGGCGATCATGTTGCTCGACGTGCTGAGCGAGATGGAGGAGATCAAGATTTGCCACGCCTATGAGATCGACGGCCGCCGCGTGACGCAGTTTCCCAGCCACGTCGATGATTTGCGCCGCGCAAAGCCCGTGTATGAATCGCTACCCGGTTGGCTGGAGGAAATCCGCGGCGTCCGACGGATGAGCGATCTGCCGGAAAACGCCCGGGCCTATCTGGCCCGATTGAGCGAATTGGTCGGGCAACCGGTCGAAGTCGTGTCCGTGGGACCAGACCGCGAGCAGACGATCTTCGCGATGTCGGCCGGCGCGCTCGTCGGCTCGGGATAGTTGGCGGCAGGTTGTGCACTGCGCGTCGAGCCAACCGGTCGCGCCAATCATTGAGTCCGCGCCGAAATGTAAATCCGGGTTTTGCGGCATGCACAATAGGCCGTAGAATTGAGTTATGGCCGAGTCGATAGCCACTTCTGACGATCCCGGGCGACAAAAGACCGTCGCTGATCGGTCGCGGCAGGCCGTCATTCGGCCGCGGCATATTGCCATCATCATGGACGGCAATGGCCGCTGGGCCGAGCGGCAAGGCTTGCCGCGGATCGAGGGGCATCGCCGAGGTGTCGAAAGCGTTCGGCGAACGACCGAAGAATGCGCGCGGTCGGGAATCGAGCAGTTAACCCTCTATTGCTTATCGAGCGAAAACTGGAAGCGGCCGCAGCTCGAAGTCGATTTCCTGATGCACCTCCTAGAACAGTACATGATCGAAGAGCGGGCCACGATCATGGCCCAGGACATTTGCGTCCGCGTGATCGGCCGCCGCGAGGGAATCCCGCCCGCCACGCTCGCCGAAATGGACAAGACGATCGAAATGACCGCTGGCAATCGTGGCACTCGCCTTTGCCTGGCGATCAACTACGGTTCGCGAGCTGAATTGCTCGATGCAGTTCGCCGCGTCGTCGCCGACGTGCAGCGTGGCGTACTCGATCCTGCGCAGTTGACTGAATCGACCGTCGCGGAACGGCTTTACACGTCCGGAATGCCGGACCCCGATTTGTTAATCCGCACGGCAGGTGAAATGCGAATCAGCAACTTTCTGCTCTGGCAGGTCAGTTATACCGAGATTTGGGTGACGGACCTTTGCTGGCCCGAATTTCGCGAAGTGGATTTGCACAGGGCAATCGACTCGTTTGCTGCCCGCCAGCGACGTTTCGGTGGCCTGAATCCGTGACGCCGGGAGAATGGCAATCGATGCTCCGTTGGCGCTTGCTGCTCGGCATGGCACTGATTGCGATTCTCATCGGCCTTTGCTGGCTCGACGTGCATCAACTGCCAGGCCCGCCCGGAGGATGGCTTTTTCCGGTCGCTCTTTTGTTGAGCTTGGGCGCGAGCGACGAACTGCTTCGACTGGTCGGCCATCCGGATGAGAAACCGGTGGCTTGGATTATCTTAATCGGGAATTTGGCGATCGTCGCCAGCAGCGGCATTTCGGCGTTTTGGACGGACGCACCTTACATCGGCTCTCCGCTTGAACGGCTTGGCTGGCCGATGGCGGTCTTCATCGTCGCGGTTTTTGCAGCATTCGTCGGCGAAATGGCTCGGTACGAACGGCAGGGCAGGGTGATCGTGCGAATTGGCTTGGCGACCCTATGCTTTGTCTACGTTGGACTGCTGCTGAGCTTCGTGGTGCAGTTGCGACAGTTGGGCGACCATCGCGCTGGCATGGTGGCGCTCGTGTCGCTGATCGCCGTCGTGAAGATGGGCGACACAGGAGCGTATACCGTCGGACGGCTCTTCGGACGGCACAAGATGGCGCCGGTGCTCAGCCCGGGAAAGACGTGGGAGGGGGCCGTCGGGGCGGTGTTGTTCGCCGTGCTCGCCGCGTGGATCGTCTTCCGGCTACTGCCAGTTGACAGGAGCCCAGCCACGTCAGTCCTTGGCTGGGGATGGCTCATCTACGGCATCATAGTCGGAGTCGTCGGCATGATCGGAGATCTGGCCGAATCGCTCATCAAGCGCGATGCCGGCTGCAAGGATTCAAGCCCCTGGATGCCCGGATTCGGCGGAATCCTAGACGTGCTCGATTCGATCTTGTTCGCCGCCCCAGTCGCATGGATCCTTTGGGTTTGTCGCCTTGTTTAGATGGTTTGAGCGGCATTTGGCGCTGATACACACGGGACTTCTCCTTGTCGGCACGATCGGGCCATCCGCGTCCGAGGCTTCGCTGAGCGGGAATCGCACAGTGGACTCACTCTGCAAGTAACTTCCTAGCCAAGAGTTATGTAAATCGCATCCGCTCTTTCTGGCGTTGCAACCTACGCTTCGGGTATAGTTATTACGGTAGCCCTTTCGTTCACTGGGTGGCGATGCCGTTGCTGAGACCGCCTGCGCTTAATGATTGAAACCACAATTTCGGTAGTCGATTCGAAGACGCTCGTTTCGATCTTCGGACCTCGCGACCAATACCTTCGTAAGATCCGCTCGGCGTTGGAAGTGGACATCTCGGTTCGCCAAGACCGTATCCACATCGAAGGGGACGAGGAATCGGTTCGCAAGGCGACCGGAATCCTCGAAAAACTCAAGGCCCTCGCGAATCGCGACGCAGTCTTGATGGCCGACGACGTGGCTCAGATTATTTCCACCGCCAGCGGCAATGGCGAGGCGGCTGAACACCCGGCAATCGACGTATTGCAGGCTGGTCGGCTCGTTCGCCCGCGAACGGCGGGGCAGGCAGCCTACGTTCAAGCGATTCTGGAGCACGATCTGGTCTTTTGCACGGGTCCGGCAGGCACAGGTAAAACGTATTTGGCCGTGGCGATGGCCGTTTCCGCGTTGAAATCCGAACAGATGCGGAAGATCGTGCTAGTGCGGCCCGCGGTCGAGGCCGGTGAGAGCCTGGGATACTTGCCCGGCGACCTGCAAGCTAAGATCAATCCATATCTTCGGCCGCTGCTTGACGCATTGCGCGAGATGATGGATTTCGAACAAGTAAAGCGCTACACGGAGCAAGACGTAATCGAGATGATCCCTTTGGCGTATATGCGCGGCCGGACGCTCAACGAGGCGTTCATCATTCTTGACGAGGCCCAAAACACGACCGTCGCCCAGATGAAGATGTTTCTGACGCGCATGGGAATGGGGTCCAAGATCGTCGTCTCGGGCGACACGACGCAAGTCGATCTGCCGAGCCACACCCGAAGTGGTTTGGTGGACGCCTTGGCTCGTCTTCGCGGTATTGATGGATTTCACGAGGTGAAATTGAGCGGCGCGGACATCGTCCGGCACCGGCTGGTGCAGGATATCGTGAAAGCCTATGAGGATGAGCCCAAGCGCAGGAAATGATCAGCCCAGCACCGAGCGCGAAGTACAGAAAACCAAGCTCGTTTAGCCGCGACCCAATGGGGAGCGCGGTACCGCATCCATATTGTGCTGCACCTAAACTGAAGCGGTCTTAGCCATCATGCCTAGCGGCAGCCAAAAACGAACACGAATTCAGCGCGTCGCGGCGCTGGAACTCCCCCCCAGCCCGTTCGAGCGGATTGTGGAATCGTTCCAGAGGGCCGAAGTTCTGTGGCGAATAGGGCTCTGCACGGCCGCGGCGCTGATCTTATGGGCGGTCGTGCGCGGTTGGGCGCCGCCCTTCGCTTATTGGCGAGATTACACTCCGCCGCGCAACATTGTTGCTAAAGTGACGTTTCAGATTCTCGACAAGAAAGCAACCGAAGATGCCAGGGAAAAGGCGGCTCGGCAGATCCGCTATGTCTATCAACAAGACCCGGCGGCGCTGATCCAATACCGGGCGGCGCTCAAGAACGCGGCGGCCGAGGTCGGGGCCGCCGCAACTCTGGCCGATCTTCGAGCGGGAGTTTGGCGCGAGTTTTCGCCGCCGGCCATGCCCAATGTCGAGGCCCCATCGAAGGATGAGGAAGAGAAAGAATTCCAGAAGCTTCACGCCGCCGTGGACAATAAGGAAAAGCGCGCTGCATTCGAAAAATCCATCGATCGGGCCTTCAGCGAAATCCAACAAAAGGGGATCCTCGAAAAGCTCGATCAGCAGCCCGACGAAGGAAATCAAACCGAAATCGAGATTCACCCGGTCGGCGCATCGACGTTCGCCTCAGTCGTCCCGGTTGCCGAAGTACGATCTGGCGAGGCGATTGCCCAACTCCATAGCCACCTCAAGACCGAGCTGGCGTCTCCGGAAATCGCGCAGCGCGTTTTCTATTGGATCAAGCCGAAATTGGAGAAACTGACCACGCTGACGAAGGACGTCGACGGCATTCGCAACAACGCCGACGAAGCCAGAAAGCGAGTCAAGGACATGTTCACGCCCTACAATGCGAACGAAACGCCCTTGGCCAAAGCCGGCCAACCGCTGGACGACAACGCACTCGATCTGCTGAAGCGAGAATATGATGCCGAGATGGCCGCGCTCACACCCAGCCAAAGGCTGACGCGGTCCCTCGCGATCTTTGGCATGTTTGCGGCGCTGTATTTGATGAGCGGGTTTTATATCTATGCCCGCAGCCGCCCGCTGCTTTCCGATTTCGGGCGCTTTGCCGGTTTGCTCGGATTGTGCGTCATAACCGTCGCCTTGTGCGTGATGGCCTCGGGAGACCCGATTCGCGCCGATTGGCGTGCGGAACTCGTTCCCCTGTTGTTGTTCGCCATGACGCTCTCGATCGCGTACAGCCAAGAATTGGCGCTGTTGCTTTGCGCCGCCCTGGCACTGGTGGTCGTGGTGGCCCTTGGCCAGGGATTGGCCGCATACGTCACGTTGCTCAGCGCCGCGGCCACGGCCATCTTCTTGCTCGGCCGCATCCGCACTCGCACCAAACTGATTTACGTCGGGATCTGTTCCGGCGCCGTGGGAATGTTGACCGCCATCGGTGTCGGCGTTCTCGATAACCAGCCGTTCGACTCCCTGCTAATTCGGGAAGCGGGGCGCGTCGCCGTATGCGCGATTGCGGCCGGGTTCTTGATGACCGGCCTATTGCCGTTTATCGAAAAGCTGTTTGGCGTGCTCACTGACATTAGTCTCCTGGAGATCGGCGACCCCGCTCATCCATTGCTTCAAGAGTTGGTCCGCCGCGCGCCGGGCACTTACAACCATTCGATCAATGTGGCGTCGATCGCCGAGGCCGCCGCCGAGTCGATCGGCGCTCATGCGCTTCTAGTTCGCGTGGGGGCGTATTTCCACGATATCGGCAAGATGCTTAAGCCGGGTTACTTCGTGGAGAATTCGGGATTCGAAGCCAACCGACACGAAGCGCTGGTGCCCGCGATGAGCACGCTGATTATTATTGCCCACATCAAGGACGGCGCCGATCTGGCGCGGCAGCATCATTTGCCGCGGCCGATCATCGATTTCATCCAGCAGCACCATGGCACCACGCTCGTCGAGTACTTCTTCCATCGGGCGAGCGAGCAGAGCGAATCGAATCCGGATGCCGGCAGCGTGGATGAGGCCTCGTATCGCTATCCTGGACCGAAGCCGCAGACTAAGGAAGGTGCAGTGCTGATGATGGCCGATGCGGTCGAAAGCGCCAGCCGAGCGCTGGTCGATCCGGCGCCCGCTCGCATCGAGGGGCTCGTTCACGAAATCGCCACCAAGCGGCTGCTCGACGACCAATTCGACGAATGCGGCCTGACGTTGCAAGAACTGCAGATCATTGAAGATAGCTTGGTTAAATCGCTCACGGCCGTTTATCATGGACGCGTAAAGTATCCCGATCAAAGAAGCGCCTGAGGCCACCGTTGATCGACATCGCGATTAAGATTGAGTATCCAGGATCGGGGATCGACACCGATCGCTTGAACCGCGCCGTCGAGGTCGTGCTGATGGAAGAGGGGGTCGAAGCTGCTGCGATCATTGTCGCGGTCGTCGACGACGCGAGGATTCGCGACCTGAACCGCCGCTATCTGGATCATGATGAACCCACCGACGTCCTTAGTTTTGACCTCGCGGACGAAAATGGGCGATTGGAGGGGGACGTGGTCGTCAGCGCCGAAATGGCCGAGCGGGCCGCCACCCGATTGCTGTGGCCGGCCGGCGACGAGTTGCTCCTTTATGTAATTCACGGAATACTTCACCTTGTCGGCTATGATGATCTCGACGTCCCATCGCGCACTGATATGCGCCGTCGCGAGCGGCATTATTTAGCCAGGTTCGGATTGCATCCGCCCGCGATCGATCTTGCGGGCGAAAGCCCGGACGGGTCGCAGGAAGGGAACCCCGAATTATTGCTCAGCCACGAGTTCTCGCCGTGAATCTCTTGTTTTGGATTGCGATTCTCAGTCTATTTTCCGCAGGATTTGCGTCGATCGGAGCGAGAAGTCTGCGCCGGTTTTCGCGAGCCAAGCTGGAGGAACTCTGCCGTGAGGAGCGGACGGTTCCACTTTATAGCCAGATCGTCCAACTCCGCGAGCGAACAATCGCCGGCGCGGATAGTCTTTTGGCACTAGCCGCCGCCGTCGCCACGGCCGCTGGACTCGGCTGGGCCATTACGAGCGAAACCTTCGCTTCGAATCCGGCTTGGATCGGGGAATTGGGTGGCGGGATTCTCGGCATCTCGTTGCTCTGGTCGATCACGGTTTGGATTCCGCTTGGCGTATCGCGTCTGTGGGCCGATGCGTTTGTCCTTCGAACCTGGCCGTTTTGGCGCGGCGCCGCCGCCGTCTTCGCCCCCTCCGTGTTAGCAGCGTACGGAATCAGCCGCTTGCTCCAACGGCTATCTGGCCGCGAGCCAGCTCATCCGACCGAGGAATCTCTGGAAGAAGAGATCCGCTCAATTGTCAGCGAAGGACAACGCGAGGGGCTCTTGGAGGAAGAGGCCCGCGAGATGATCGAAGGCGTGATCGAGCTGGGCGATGTTGACGTGGCCGAAATCATGACGCCGCGGACGGACATGGTCTCGATCCACTGTGAATTGCCGTGGGACGAAGCGGTACGGGCGGTCTGCCAATCGGGACACACTCGCATTCCCGTCTATAACAAAAGCCCCGATGACATCGTCGGCATTTTGCACACAAAGGACTTGTTAGTCGAACTGGCTAAGCCGGACGACGACTCGCGGGTCGAATGGCCTCAACTTCTGCGCAAACCGTTCTTCGTGCCCGAAACGAAGCCGGTCGATGATTTGTTGCAAGAATTCCAGCGCAGTCGGAATCATATCGCCGTCGTGCTCGACGAATTCGGAGGCGTTTCAGGGATCGTTACGATCGAGGACGTTTTGGAGGAAATTGTCGGCGAGATTGCCGACGAGCACGACGAGGCGCTCAGCGACGGCATCAAGGCGATCGACGAACGTTCGGCGGAGGCGCTAGCCAAAGTGCGAATCCATGAGATCAACGAACGGTTGGGCCTCTCGTTGCCGGAGGACGAAGATTTCGACACGATCGGCGGCTTCGTATTTCACGAATTGGGGCGCATCCCGAATATCGGCGAAGAACTCGTCTGGCAGGACGTGCGGATCAAGGTACTCGAGGCCACTCGCCGCCGAATCGATCGCGTGTCGATTCGGGTGATGAACAAATCGCAACCCGCAGCGTGAGACGAGGGGCGGCGGCAAGGATTGAGGAGTTGGGAGCAGGAGCGATCCGACCATGTTGTGCTGTCGCACTGCTTGGGCACGGATTCTCGCCATGCACGGACGGATGAAAAATGAAATCCGGCACTGAATCGATTGCGGAAACAGGCAAGCAGCAGTCCCCTGGCCCCCTGGCATTGCCGTCGAGCCACGCCGTATTGTCTGTTGCCGCGGCGCGGGAGCCGGAAGCGATCGGTCGCCTCGTGCGGTTGCAAGGCTGGATTCGCACGCGGCGCGATTCCAAGGGAGGCTTCAGTTTTCTCGAGCTGAACGACGGCTCTTCGCAAGCCAATATCCAGATTGTCGCCGACGGCAAGCTGCCGAATTACGAGAGCGAAATCAAGCGGCTAGCGGCCGGGTGCAGCGCGACGATTGACGGCCAGGTGCGCGCGTCCCCCGCCAAAGGCCAGCCAACTGAAGTTCATGCCGAGCGGATCGCGATTCACGGCTGGGCTGATCCGGAAGCCTATCCGCTTCAAAAGAAGAACCATTCGTGGGAGTTTCTCAGGACGATCGCCCATCTCCGTCCGCGGACGAATACCTTTGGCGCCATCGCCCGGTTGCGGAATCAAGTCTGCCGCTCGATCCACGATTTCTTCCAAGAGCAAGGCTTCCTGTACATCCATTCGCCAATCATCACCGCCAGCGATTGCGAAGGCGCCGGGGAACTCTTCAAAGTTACGACGCTCGATCTAGGCAAGCTTCCAAGGCAGGGGCCGGCCGTCGATTTCTCAGCAGATTTCTTTAATCGCCCGGCGTTTCTCACCGTTAGCGGCCAGTTGAACGCAGAGATCTTCGCCTGCTCGCTCGGCAAGGTCTACACGTTCGGACCGACGTTTCGGGCCGAGAATTCGAACACTTCGCGGCATCTTGCCGAGTTCTGGATGGTCGAGCCGGAGATGGCTTTCTTTGAGCTGGAAGACAATATGCGGCTGGCGGAAAGTTTTTTGAAGCGAATCTTCCGCGACGTGCTGGCCCGCTGCCAACTGGAAATGCAATTCTTCTCGGAGCGGATCGACACGACGGTCATTTCGACGCTTGAAGCAATCGTATCCAGCGATTTTGTTCGCCTGTCGTACAGTGAAGCAGTGGCTCGTCTGGAGAGGTCCGGGCGAACGTTCGAGTATCCGGTCTCGTGGGGACACGACTTGCAAGCCGAGCATGAACGGTATCTCACCGAGGAGGAGTTCAAATGCCCGGTGGTCCTGTACGACTATCCGCGGACAATCAAGCCGTTTTACATGCGGGTAAACGACGACGGGCGAACGGTGCGGGCAATGGATATCCTGGTGCCGAAGGTGGGCGAGATCATCGGCGGCAGCCAGCGCGAGGAGCGGCTCGACGTGCTCGAAGCCCGCATGAAAGAGCAGGGGCTCGATCCGCTGAGCTACTGGTGGTATCTCGATCTGCGGCGGTTTGGCACCGTGCCGCACTCCGGCTTCGGCCTCGGCCTCGAGCGCGTGCTCCAATTCATCTCCGGAATGGGCAACATCCGCGACGTGATCCCCTTCCCGCGTACGCCGGGGAGCGCGGAGTTTTGATTCGTGAATTAGGTGCGTTCGTGGATGAGTACATCCGCGAACGGTATAATTCGGGTGCTGAAAATCTCTGAGGAAGCTAGCTGTGGCTGGACGAGTTAGCACAACTGAGTCAATCGTCGTGCCATACGAAACGCGGCTCGACGGCGATCCGAGGTGGGCATTGAGCGAAGGCAGTCGGCATTTTGAAGAGAAGAACGCGGTGTTCGATGCTCTGCGCAATGTTGCAAAGCGACTCAGCGACCTCGGTATTCCTTACGCCATCGTTTGGGGCATGGCCCTATTTCGGCACGGACTGCGCCGTTTCACGGAGGATGTCGACGTCCTTGTAACAAAGGACGATCTCAAGAAGATTCATGCCGCGCTAGACGGGCTCGGTTACCTGCCGCCCCATCGCGAAAGCAAGCATCTCCGCGACACCAATCTAGGAGTTCGCATTGAGTTTTTGACAACGGGCGAATACCCCGGCGACGGCAAGCCAAAGCCGGTGGCATTCCCTGATCCGCGTGATGTCAGTACCGAGACCGAGGGAATTCGATATATCAACCTGCCAACACTCGTCGAGTTGAAGATTGCCTCGGGCATGTCCAATCCCGGTCGATTAAAGGATTTGGCCGATGCACAGGAACTCATCAAGATTCTCAATCTTCCCATAGAGTTCGCTGGAGGCCTCAATCCTTACGTCCGCGAGCAATTCGACATCCTCTGGCATGGCGCCCATTTCCAGTCGGAGTGATCGCAAATGTTTGCCGCGACGATCGCGAGATTCTCCGCCGGGGGCACCCGGCTTACTTCAGTAACTGTGAACTCAGCACCAACCAGGGTATTATTCCTACGATGACTGCAAACGCCGTCACCGTGCTTGGCGGTCGGATGAGGCGGGTCCTGTATACAACGGGGATCAGGAGCAGGGCTACGAGGCCCGTAATGGCGGACGAGAAGAGCAACAGTTCTCCGGCCGTCCCAACCGCGGCGGCATTTGGGTGCCAGGCAAAATAGAGCCGGGCAGCGAGAACGCCGGACTCGCAAACCGTGGCGGTCAGCACGGAGAGCATCCAACCGATCGTTGCCGCCTCGGCCGCTTGGCTTTCCACCGGAGTGGCCGGCACGCCGGTCGGCTTCTTCTTCCGCTTAGGCATGCAAGTACGTGACCAAGATGTCGCCGCAGGCCTTAAAGGTCACGGTCACGCGCACGCCGCAGGAATACTCGTAATGCACGACTCCGCGACCTAATACCCCACAGCGACCGGATACACATGGTTCGCCAGTGCAACAGCCCGGTAGGCAGATCGGTACATCGACCGCGCAGCCGCAGCAGCAACTCGGATTCTTGACGTGAAGTACCGTCTTAATCTCCGGCGGAGCGTTGCAACCGCAGCAGCAAATCGGTCGGCCGTGATGGCGGTACTCGATGCACGGGCCGCAACAATTGTCCGGGGCGCTTGCCGCGGGACTGGGCGCCGATGGAGTCGGGGCAACGCTGGCCGCGATAGGACCGGGAGCTGGAAGCGGCTCGGCATTTGCCAGGTCGTTGGCGCGGCTCATGGCGGCGATCGCCAGAAAGGTTGCGCAAACGACGACGCTCGAAGCGAACCTGCCAAATCGATTCATGGTTTCCTCCTCCAAGTGATGTTTGGCCGCGTTGGACTCCGACACGATTGGGCGCTTTCTCCGTCGCGCTCGACCATAAGAATGGCATATTCCATTTCGTCGGAAAAGGGGTTACGCACGGAAACTTTACCGAACGCGCATTTGCCGGCTGGCCAAACATGACCTAGAGTTCCTATTGCTTGGACCAACGAACTCCCATCTCAAGTTCGTCTGGGCATCTCAGTCTCGATCGATCCGGCAACGTTCGCTTGCCGCAAGGACAACTCACGACCTAACTTGCAGGCTCCGCTAGCAAGCCTACCATCGCCAGGGCACTGCCTGGCGGCGCCTGTAATGCCAATCCCAATAAGAGCTTCAATGATTGCTGCAGCGACGTTGCCTGAATCCGGGTTCGACAGAGCGATCATCAGAGATTCGCTCGCCGAACTGCGATTTGGCCACGACGGATTGGAACAATTCCTGGGCCTGTTGTTCGACGAACTGGACTCGCTTCGCGAAGAACTCGACGAAGAACAGGCCCGCCTGGAAGATGAGCGACACCAATTACGCGAAAAACAGGCGCAAATCACCGTCGAACGAAATCAGTGGGAAACCGACCGGCAGCACTGGCACGATGCGCTCCAAAAGCGGGTCGTCGAATTGGAAAAGGACCGATTAGCCCTGGCCGCGGATTTGGAAACTGAGCGCCGCCGAAGCGAGGAAACTGCCGAAGATTTCGCCGCCCAACGGCGGCAAGCCGCCGACGACCATGCTGACTTGTCGGGCGAGTTGCGCCAACTCCGAATGCTGCTGGACGCCAAGGTCAGCGTCGGCGGCCTCGGGCCGGCGAGTGAGGATCTGGATGACGAACCAAGCCAGACAAATGAAACGGCAAGGGATCAAACCTCGAAGAGTGATTCGCCGCATGTAAACCGCGAAAGGAATCCAGCCTCGCAGGACTGCAACGCTTTGCCGCCGCGAAAGAAGCCTGCACCGGCCAATCCGAGTCAACCTGATCCAGTCATGGGGCCACTCCTCTCGCAATTCCAGATGCTTCAACGGGATGTCGCTCGGCGCCGGGAAAAGAAGAACTAATCACACGGTTAGCGGTCAACTCACGACGGTCTGCGTATCAGTATGAAGCAATTCATTCGAATCTTGCCTTGGATTCTTGCCGTCGCGGCCGTCATCGTAATCGGCTGGGGCGAATATGCCGAAGTTGGATCAGTTGTTGGGGCTGGCCTAGGTTCAGTGTCCGGTCTGGCAGTGATTCTTGCTGTCGAATTTGTCCGTCGTGCGAGGAATCCAGCCGGAAAGCGCGCCGACTTTGCCAGCCGTTCCGCCAGCGATTCAAAACAAACGAGTGGCGCGAGTGACGAATCTGCCGCGGCGGCGGAGTCAATTCGACATCGTGGGAAACCAGCGGATGAAAACATCGACTCGCTCGTCGAGCAGATGCTCGCCGACGGCCGATTCGCATTATTGCTGCGACCGCAAATCTCCGACACCTTGCCGACTGAAATGATCGCGACGGCGCAGTCCGATTTGGACCGTCAGATGGCTCTCGTGCCCGACGGCGACGTGCAATTGGAGCCGAATCGACTTTCGGCTGCCGTTGAACTTGACGTGGCGGAAGAAGCGTTGGAGCCGGTGACAATCCACGTCGGAGCAACTTACCTCGATCGCGCGCCGGTAACGAACCGACAATACGAGGCCTTCACGTCGGCGGGCGGCTACGAACAGTTGGCGATTTGGGATCCAGCAATCTGGCCGGCCATGCTCGACTTTTTGGACACAACGGGTTGCCCAGGCCCGCGATATTGGATCGACGGTCGCTGCCCGCCGGGAAAGGAAAATCATCCTGTCGTGGGAATCTGCTGGTATGAGGCCACCGCGTATGCCCGCTGGATCGGCCGACGCTTGCCGACCGACGCCGAGTGGGTCAAGGCTGCGAGTTGGCCGGTCAGCATCTCGCCAAACACTTACGTCCAGCGGAAATACCCTTGGGGCAATACGATGGAGCGTCAGCGCGCGAATCTATGGGGATCGGGCCCGGCAGATACGGTGCCGGTCAATGAATTCGCCTCGGGCGTGAGCGTGGGCGGAGCATATCAACTGATCGGCAACGTCTGGGAGTGGACCGCGGACAACTTTCTCTGGATCGTCGCAGCCGGCGACAACAACGCCAAGCAACCGTTGCTCAAAACCATCCGCGGCGGGGCGTTCGACACCTATTTCGACAATCAGGCGACCAGCCAGTTCGCCAGCGGCGAGAACCCGCTCGCCCGAAAGCGCAACATCGGATTCCGCTGCGCGCTGGGGATATGCGACCTGGCCGCCACCATTGCCGAACCCGTCACCGATGACCAGGGCAAACCGGCCGAAGAGGAATTTGAACTAGTTTAAACGGAAAGCGTTAGGCCTCGCTCGAGTCACGGCGAGCCAGACTTTCGTCCTTCGTATTCTTTCCTGCGTGTTTGCGTATGGTTAAAGTCGTTCAACCGCTGGAATCATATCGTCTCGCCCAGTACTCGGTGCAGGTTCCTTGCTACGTCTGCGGTGAAGGGAACTCATTTGACGCCGAGCTTTGTCGTCATTGCTTTGCGCCGATGGCGCTCGCCCACCAAGCCAGCTCTCAAAAGATCCGTCCCCAAATGCTGGCCGTGATCGGCACCAGCGGCGTGGGAAAAACCGTCTATTTGGGCATGCTGTTGGACATTCTTTCGCGACAAGGACCCCAAATGCAGGTCCTTGCGCGCGGTGCTTTTTCGATCACTCTGCAGCAAACCGTCATGGGAGCGCTGGCCCGCGGCGAATTTCCCGTCAAGACTCCCAATGAGCCCGACCGCTGGAATTGGGTCCATTGTCAAATCCGCGCCGCCTCGCGGCGAGAGCCGATCGAACTGATCGTACCCGACATGGCGGGCGAGGCCGTTCTAGAAGAGGTCGAGCATCCGCACACATACATTGGGATTCGCCGGTTCCTCAGCAAGTGCAGCGGGGCGATCGTGCTCGTCGACGCGGCGGAAATGGCCGGCGGTCAGCGCGATCAGGACTATTTCGCGATGAAATTGGTTAGCTACCTGAGCGAGCTGCGCGACGACGAAGGAAACCCCTGGCGCGAGCGCCCTCTCGCCGTCGTGCTGAGCAAGGCCGACCGCTGTGAAACCTGTTTTGACGATCCCCCCAGGTACGCGCAGCGGTCGGCCACTGGACTTTGGGAGCATTGCCACGAGCGATTTCCGAAGCATCGCTTTTTCGCGGCGGGGGTCGCCGGAGCGTGCATCTCCCGCTTCGTGCGCGGCGTGGGTCAAGTCACCGCCCCACTGCGAATCGAACCGCGCGGCATCGTCGAGCCGTTCGAATGGCTCATTGGCAACATTTAACCCCGAAAACGCACCATTCCGAGGCGCCATTGAGGACGTCGCGACGCGATTCCTTGCTCGCGATCCTGGCTAGTGGACCGCACTTCAAGCAAACTGGCTTATGAACATCGAACAGGCAGTGTTCACATCGGCGCAAACCGATCGGTCCAGAGGCTATCAGTTGGTCGCCAGCAGTCCGGGAATCACTACCGAGGCCGCCCGCGAATTGACCGCCTGGGGCCCATCGCACGGATCCCTATGCGCAACAGGACACCCTGCGAATAGCGTGAATTTTCATCCAATAGCCGACGGGTATTGGTGCGTTTCCCATACTATCGAGGCCGGCGAAGAATACAGCGGCCGCGGCGGAGCGCGAATCTACACGCATTCGTTTATCGTCGCGGCCGAAGAATTGGCCCGCTTCGCAAACAGTCCCTTCGCTTTGCTCCGCGCGATCCGCAATCGGGGATTTCTCAAGTTGCGGGAATCGAACGCGCCGCCGCTCGCCACGTTCCAACTGCCGGGCCGGTCGGCAGCGGTCGATGAGGGGATCCTGGCCGAGTTCGTCGAGCGGTGGGGCGCCGAGCGAATTGCTTGGCTCATCGAGACGGCACTGACCGCCGACACGTTGCTAATCGTCGGGGCCGACAATCGCGAATTGTTGCTCGCCGGCCTGTTGAATTGCCTGCCGGTCGAATGTCGACCGGAGCTGTCGTTTTCGACGGGACTTATCTATTCGCCGCGGCGCCCATTTCGGATCAGCGCAGTAGTTGCCGACGACGTCGAGGCGCGTCGGCTTGGCCGCCATTCGGGAGTGACCGTATTGAACCTAAGGGAGGAACCGCCGGCCGATTTCGTTCCCTCGAGTTGGGCCGCGTATCTCTTCGAGGCGCTGGCGATCGATGCGCTGCCGCTGGTTTGTGTCGAGTTGGAACGATCGCGGTCCGGATTGCGACTCTCGGACCTTACATGGTTGGCGGACCAACTGACCCTCAGGCTTCACGTTTGCTCGGATGGTGCTCAGGAATCAGCCTCGCCGGCCGTCGACGAGCCAAGGCAATCGAGCCGTGGACATTTCAAGGCCAAGCCGGCGCGCGATCGGTTTGACAGCGAACGCCAATCGTCGCAAGCTATTGCCGATTGTGCTGGATCATGCGACCGCGTTGCTGGCCCATCCAAGACGTTGGCCGCCCCCACGCACGAGGTTCTGGAAAAGCTCGAGCGACTTGACGACCTCGTGTTCGACACGATCAACGGCCGCAGGCCGTCGCTCGACGAGTTGAGCCGGCTTTGGCCCCAATTCGCGGCCGAATTGTCCCCCGATCTCGTTGCTGAATCGCGCGAGCAATACCTGCGCTATGCGATCAAGCTTTGGGAAGCGTGCCTGACTGACGGCGCGCGCGACCCGTCTTGGGCGGTTGCCGCGCTCGACGTGCTTTGCATCCTATTCGGCGGCGAATAATTCCGCCACGACCGCGGCCCATTGACCATGCGGGTTGTCGTCGGTGGTGATCTCACTTGTGCATCAATAACTGCCACAAGTTGCTGTAATGGTCGGTCCAGGCGACTGGTGTGATCGCGGCAGAAACGCCCGGCGCCAGAATCGGCGGATTGGACTTGAGAAATCGCCGGTTGTTCGTCAGCAGCATGAAATCGACTTCGTACAGCAGCCGTGCCTTGTCTTCATCAGTCCAAATTCGCGTCGTGTCGAAGTGATAGTAATCGGCGGCCGCCTTCACCACGGGCGCTAGATTCACATAGCGATTCTTGATGTTCACGGCGATGATGCCGTCCGGATTCAAGTGACTCTGATAAACGGCAAATGCCTCGCGCGTGAGCAAATGGGCCGGCGGGGCGTCGCCGGAAAAGGCATCGAGCACCAGCACGTCGAAATGCTGTGGCTCTTCGCCTTCCAAGGAGAGCCGCGCATCACCCAAGGCGATTTCATGCCGTCCAGCACATTCCTTGATGAAGGAAAAGTAGGTGTTGGCGATCGTCACGACTTCCGGATTGATTTCATAGAATTTGATGAATTGCCCCGGTTGGTTGGCATACGTCGCAAGCGTTCCAGCGCCGAGCCCGATGACGCCGACGCGCATGTCGGGCTTGCGCTGAAAGTAGCGAATGGCCCGCCCAGCGCCCGTCTCGGGAGCGTAATACGCGGTCGGTTGCATTCGCCGTTTCGGGTCGTCGCTGACCCACTGCCGCCCGTGGCTGATGCCGCCGCTGCGGAATTGCATGTAATGCCGCTCGGGCTTCGTGGCGTTCATATCATAGACTTTGACGACGCCGTAAAAGTTTCGCCGTTGGAAGATGTTCTTGTAGTCGGGTTCATTGGCGGGCTTGGCGGCGTCCCATTGCCAGTAGACAATGCACGCCCAACCGGCCAGAAGCACGATCGAGCCAGCGGCGATTCGGATTCGCTTGCCGGTCACCGACACGGTCTCCGGCGGGTGGCCGAGGCTGGACCGAAGGGAAGCCCCGGCTCGCGGGCCCACCTGGGCTTCGGCCGCGACTCCAACTTCGGTCATCCGTTCACACTGCGATGTGCTAGGGGCTCGGAACAGACAATAGATTCCCGCCAGAACAAACGCCGCCGCGAGCCCGAGATTCCACTCGACGAATCCTGAAAAAATGTGCGGCGCCACGAGAGCGACCGAGATGCCCCCCAGCGCCCCTCCGGCGGCGATCATGAGATAGTATTCGGTGAGATGCCGGGCCTTCGGCCGCAGCCGAACCAGCTCGCCGTGGCAGACCATGCAGATCAAAAACAGCGTCGCCAAATAAAGCACCCGTTCGCCGATAAACGTCAATGAAGGGTCGATCCGGCGCGGATCGTGATATGCGAACCACCCCGGCAACCAATCCGTCAGCATGTCGCAAATCGCATCGTAACCGCCGGCCGCCATGAACACGCTCACCGCAGTTACGACCGCGTACGGACCACGGCGATACCACCGCTCGCGATCGAAGCAAATGATGAATGACAGTAGATAGAGCGATAGCGGAACGACCCACAGGAACGGGACAACGGCGACATTCTGACATACCTGATTCGTCGTCGCCAAGAACATCAGCGACGCGAATGCCGGCAGCGCGAGCCAAAGCGCGCGACGACCGATGCTCGGTTCGTCCGCAGCCAGCGTCGTCGCGCCGTCGCTTGCCGCGAACGATTTGGCGTCATTCCGCGCGTGATGATCGCCGCGGTTTCGCCAAATCCAAATCGCGACTCCGGCACAAAGCAAACCAAACACGACAAACGACGCCGACCAAAGCCAGGCTTGTGCGTCGGCGGTGAATGCCGGTTCGAAGAAGACTGGAAATGTCAACAGTGCCGTCAGCGAGCCGACGTTCGAGAGCGAATAAAGCCGATACGGCGACCGATTCGCATAAGCGCGGCTGAACCACGCCTGCCCGAGCGGTCCGGTGGCCGAGAGCACGAAGTACGGCACGCCCACACTCACCGCCAACAGCGCAAGGATTCGCCAGGTCGGCTCCATGCCGGGTTTCGGCTTCCAGCTCGCGCCGGGCACGATCGGCAGCATGGCCAGCGCACCGGCGAGGAGCGCTAAGTGCAAAATCGCCTGAGCACGGCAAGAAAACAACCGCGACGTGAGATGCGCGTACGCATAGCCACAGAAAAGCAAGCTTTGGAAGAACAACATGCAAGTCGTCCAAACCGCGGGGCTGCCACCGAACCACGGCAGAATGAACTTGCTGATCAGCGGCTGAACTTGAAACAGGAGAAATGCGCTGACAAGAATCATCAGCGCCAAGTCCCAGAGCAGCCACGCCGGCGGCGCCGGTTCGAAAGTAACTATGGAACTGGGCCGTGCAACCGGCGCCGGAAACACTGGCGCAGCGGCGGCTCGCGATTCGATCGACATATAGATCGCGCCTTCCTTCCGCCCTGTCGTTTGAAACCATCTCCCTCTCGCTATGAGAGAGGTCTCCGCCGGCGAGTCGCCGCGGCGAGGCCGGGTGACGGTAGCAAACTGTATGCCAGTTTACTCCCGCGATAATGCTCCCGAAAGGAACTCTCGACAAAAAAGTCGGAGTCCCGCCAAGCATGTGGCGGAATTCGCTACACCTGCTCTCGATGGCCGCGGAAGAAGGCTGGATCCGTTCGAATCCAGCTAGACGGCCATCAGCTCGCGGAAGCGGGAGAAGAGATAGTCGCTGTCGTGCGGGCCGGCGGAGGCTTCGGGGTGGTATTGAACGCTAAAGGCCGGCAGACTGCGATGGCGGATACCTTCGATCGTGCGATCGTTGAGATTGCGATGGGTCACTTCAAGTTCGGGCGGCAGCGTGTCCTCGGCGACGGCGAAGCCGTGGTTTTGGCAGGTAATTTCCACGCGGCCCGTGTCCAGATTCATCACCGGTTGGTTCGCTCCGCGATGTCCGAATTTGAGTTTGAAGGTTTTCGCACCGCACGCAAGCGAGAGAAGTTGATGGCCGAGGCAGATGCCGAAGACCGGCGCCTTGCCGAGCACGCCGCGGATCGCGTCGATCGCGTAGTTCAGCGGCTCGGGATCGCCGGGGCCATTCGAAAGGAATACGCCGTCGGGTTTGTGGGAAAGGATTTGCTCGGCGCAGGCCGTGCCGGGGACGATCGTAACCTGGCATCCCATGTCGGTCAGATAGCGGGCGATATTCCACTTCATCCCGTAATCCATGGCGACAACGTGCGGGAAAGCCGAAGTCGGGACGGTGGTGTCGGGCCGGGATGCCTGACCGACGGGCGTTGCCAGCCTCGTCCAGGGGCTGAGGCGCTCGTGCCAATCGCGCGGTTGATCGGGGATAACTTCGCGGACCAGGTCGCGACCGACAAGGCCAGGGCTGGAGCGGGCTTTGGCGACCAGGCTGTCGTCGTGCAAATCAACGGTGGACAAGACCCCCTTCATCGCCCCTTGGTTGCGGATATGTCGGACAAGTGCTCGTGTGTCGATGCCCGCGAGGCCGACAACGCCGGCGCGAGCGAGGTAGTCGTCGATTCCGCCGGTCGCGCGGAAATTGCTCGCCCGGCGACTATTTTGCCGGACGATAAATCCGGCCAAATGTGGCTTAGCACTTTCGACGTCTTCGCCGTTCACGCCGTAATTGCCGATCTCCGGATACGTCATGGTGACGATCTGGCCGCGATAGCTCGGATCGGTCAGGATTTCCTGATAACCGGTCATCGAGGTATTGAAACAAACTTCGCCATCGACCTCACCCGCCGCGCCAAACGACACGCCAGTCCAGATCGTTCCGTCTTCGAGAGCAAGCTTCGCGACTTCTGTCATGGGTTGATAAGGTTTGTCGTTTGCGCCGGTTCCCTCGTCGGTTGACTCACTGGGGTGGCAGGTTTCGGTGTCGGAGCTAAAGTCTTTGCACTCGGCGGCCCGATACGCTCTTTACGGCTGTGGGTCTCCGGACAAAAGGAGTCGCAAGACGCTGATTGTTCGGACAGCCAACGAGAGGGTTCTTGTCCCGGCGAGCAAGAACCCTCTATTTTTTGCGCCCGAAACATTGTAACCGCGCCAGTGGCCTGCGGGCAGGGGTGACGACGTTGGAGTGCAGCCTTTTGTCTGCCGCCGACAGGCTAAAGCCTGAACTCCAACTAACGAGCGGCGAACGAGAGATTACTCGCCCATGTCCAGCGGGAGAATCTCGGCGCGGTTCTCGCGATACCAATCCGCCGTTCGTTGCAGGCCTTCTTCGATTGCGACTTGCGGCGTCCAATCCAGCAGCCGGCGGGCCTTATCGACGTTCGCCCAGGTGGCCGGAACATCGGCCGGGTGAGCAGGACGGTAGTGAATCAAGGGCTTGCGACCGACAAGGTTGGCAATCTGGTCGATGACGAAATCGAGCCGGACTGGCCGGTCGCCGCCGAGGTTAATCACCTCGAAGCCCAGCGGCTTGATTGCGGCGACCGTCCCTCGGGCGATGTCGTCCACATAACTGAAATCGCGCTGTTGACTGCCGTCGCCGAACACAGTGATCGGTTCACCTTCCGCGATCTTCCGCATGAAGCGAAACACGCTCATGTCGGGGCGACCCGCGGGCCCATAGACGGTGAAAAAGCGAAGCACCGTGATGTCCAGGCCGTGCAGGTGATGATATGTAAACGCGATCGCCTCGGCGGCCTTTTTCGAGGCTGCATACGGCGAAAGCGGGCGATTTGTATCCGCATCCTCGGCGAACGGGATTGGGTTGTGCGCTCCGTAGAGGCTCGAGGTCGACGACAGAACGAATTTCTTTACATCGCAGCGGCGGCAAAGTTCCAAAAGGTTCAGCGTGCCGTCGGAATTTGTCTGAAAATAGATCCACGGATCGGCGACCGACGGCCGCACTCCGGCCCGGGCCGCCAGATTGAGCACGGCGTCAAACGGAGCGTCGCGCTCGCCGCCTGGGTCGATTCGCGTCTGGTGCTCGAAAAGTCGCTCGATTGCCGCGAAATCCGTGATGTCGAGTTGCTCGAACCGAAAGTTCGCCGTCGCCGCGAACTGCCGCAGCCGCCACTGCTTCAAACGCGGATCGTAGGCTGAATTGATGTTATCGAGCCCGACCACCTCGTGCCCGGCGTCGAGCAGCACCCGGCAGACGTTCGAGCCGATGAATCCGGCAGCACCGGTGACGAGATAGCGGCAGCGCAAGTGGGGCTCGGGATTCGGGGTTCGGGATTCGGGTACGCTCAAGCGGTCGTCGTGCGTTACTGGCATTTCAAGCAAATATTGAAGCCGCGTGACTTTCGGAACGGCCAAGCCGCGGTGCCGCGTGCTTTCCGAGCCCCGAATCCCGAGTCCCTTCCTCACGCCTTGCGAATCTTCTCCCGCCCAACTTTGACTCCCTTGGTTGCATTGCGGGTATCAACGACTAATCGTGAGTGTTTCACGATCGTGTCGTAGTCGTAGGCCGAGTGGTCGGTCGAGATCAGCACGCAGTCCTGGCTGGCGAGGAAATCGGGCTCGAGCGGCCGGCTGTCCAGCTCCAGCTTGCGATGATGTCGCATCTTAGGAAGCTTGGGCACGTGCGGATCGTTATAGCTAAGCTCTGCGCCGCGATCCATCAGTAGCTCGATCAATTCGAAAGATGGGCTTTCGCGCGGGTCGTCGACGTCCTTCTTATAAGCGATCCCGAGGACGCAGATTTTGCTGCCGCGGACCGGTTTGCCGACGTCGTTCAAGAATTCGGTCAATCGATTGATCACGTATTGGGGCATGCTTGTGTTGATTTCGCCCGCCAATTCGATGAACCGCGTGATCAGCCCATGTTTTCGCGCGACCCAGCTCAAATAGAACGGATCGATCGGAATGCAGTGGCCGCCGAGACCCGGACCCGGATAAAAGGCCTGGAAGCCGAACGGCTTCGTCTTCGCCGCGTCGATCACGTCCCAGACATCGATCCCGATCCGATCGAACAGCACCTTTAGCTCGTTGACCATCGCGATGTTTACGGAGCGATA
>DASZFO010000114.1 GCA_035939775.1 Pirellulales bacterium
CTCTGGAACGCTTCGTCGTCGAAAACGACGATCTGCTCGCGCTCGAAGCGCGAATCGGCAGATTCAACATCTTCGACGCTCTCGGCATCAAGGACGCCGAGATTCGTCACTCCAACTTTCTCGCCTTTATCCTCGATCCAGCCGAGTCACACGGACAGGGGCAGCTATTCTTGAATGCGCTCCTCATGGATCTCCTCAAGGCGGCCCCGTCCGAGTTGCGTCCATTGTCGCCGATCGAGTTAGATGGAACCGAACTGCGCGGCGTTGAGGTGCGACGGGAATGGGAACACATTGACCTGCTCATTACCTGCGAAGATCCGTTGTTCGCCGTCGTAGTCGAGAACAAAGTTGAATCACATGAACATTCGAATCAATTGAGCCGCTATCATGCCACGATGAGCGAGCACTTCGTCGGTGTTAAAAGCCTCTACGTCTATTTGACCGCAACCGCCGATTCGCCTTCCGAAGAAGACTGGGTGCCCTATAGTTACGCGGACATCCACCGGGTTTTTGAGCGAGTGCGAGCGACGTACAAAAACGCAATTGGCGACGACGTACGTGTTTTTCTCGACCACTATCTGGGCCTGATTGGGAATCGCTTTATGGACAATGTGGAAATCGATAGTCTTTGTCGAAAAATCTATAAGAATCACCGCCAAGCGCTGAAGCTGATCTTTGAACGGGTCGGCAGTCCGGCGTCGGCAGTGATTGCCGAAGCAGAGACCGTGTTGCGAGAAGACGGGCGGTGGACTGTGTTTTACCGTCAAAGCAACCTGATCGACTTCGTGCCGACAACATGGCTCGAATGGCTCCCGCCACTCGGCCTCGATTTCAAGAGCGACCCGCGATCGTGGTTCGTTTTTCGAATTGAGTTGTATGAGGGAAAGCTCGACTACTACGTGCTCGTGGGCCGGATGAGCGATACGGCCAAGCGGAAAGAAGTCGTCGAGCTACTGATCGCGGAAGGCTCGAAGTTTGGGTTCAAACATAGCGGCCAAAAAGTCAAGAATAACTACACGCGAGTCTCGGGTCGCGAGCGAATCTTAAGGTGGAATGAGGGCTGCGAGCCGGCATCGGACGCGATTCGCGCGGGCGTGAAGAATACGTTGGACGGCGCATATCCCAAACTCAACGGTATACCCGCACTGCTGAGGCCACTATTCGGGGCGTGAGGGAACATTCCATCAGCGGCTGGTTTGGGCGAGCGTTGAACCGCCAACGCTACTGCGATTTATGCCAATGGATCGCCACTACCGTTGCCGCAATTCGGCGCGAATTTTCTCCGCCAGTGGACGCGAGCCGTGCCGGTCACACCAGCTTTCCACATACGGCCAGTCGATGAGATTGCTCATAGTGGCGACGATGTTGCGGGCATCGACAAAGTCTTTTTCACGTCCGGCGGTTTGAGCCCATCGAAGTTTGGTGATCACTGCATCTTCGGCGGAGGCAATCCAGGTCGGTCGGCCCAACCAATCGACGCATCTCCTCCTAGTGCTTTGTCACGCCAAGGAATTGGGGTTGGCTCCAGTCGTAGCAGGAGCATCCTGCTCCCGCGAACGGCGGCTGGAAGCCGCCGCTACGAAAAACGCCCAACCCTAAAATCAAGCTGTGACAAAGCACTAGTAAATCGTTCTTGATCGCGCGGGTCGTTGCTCAGGCCGAACAGTTCGACAACGAAATCCTCGGTATCCGCACGCAACATGATTTTGCTCGTGGCCGTAACGCTCTCAAAACCGAGTTGCGGATCGAGCCGAAGATCGCTGAATTCGCGCGCAATGAGCCGAGCAGTGTGCGCCAGATCTGACTGAACGACGATGTCGGCATCTTTCGTCGAGCGGATAATCGAATGGAAATTGGTCGATAGCAAGCCAACGACCATGTAGGGCACGCGGTGTTCGTTGAGAATCTCGACGACCCTCAGCGAGATTCCTTCCGAACTCATGGGAGCGCCTCGATGCGGCGAATGATGTCCAGCCGCTCGCGGCGGATGCGGCGGGCTTCCTCATCGCTTATGCCGGGGAATTGGCTCTTGATCCCCGCCAACATGCGGCGTGCTGCTTCGTCGAATAGCCGCAGGCTTTCACTCATTCGCTGGG
Organism: Pirellulales bacterium; assembly: GCA_035939775.1. Taxonomy (NCBI): domain Bacteria; kingdom Pseudomonadati; phylum Planctomycetota; class Planctomycetia; order Pirellulales; species Pirellulales bacterium. The sequence goes on from DASZFO010000114.1 coordinate 2,097, forward strand.
CGCCTGTGAATCGGCGCGAGCGTTCGATTTCATCCCAAAACTTGCGTCCATCACTGCGATTGCCGCGGATTCCAACGGATTGGATGGCGATATCGTCTTTGCCCGCATTATAATACGATTTTGGTCGTTTCGACGAGGTGCTCCCATGACAGCCGCGACGGAGTCAATTGTGGGCCGCTTTTCGGTTGATATTGAACTTGCCAATGACGAAGATCTCATTCGTGCCAAAGTGGGATTGATCTCGTTTGAGCAAGTACGCCGTGCGACGGTGCGCGGCGTCGTGGATAGCGGCGCGACGAGGCTCGTTATCCCCGAGTCCGTGGCGGACCAGCTTGGCTTGGAGATTTCGGGCATTACCCAGGTTCGGTATGCCGATGGCCGGATGGCCGAGCGCTCGATTGCCAGTCGCATTCACCTGACCTACGGCGGCCGGGATAGCGTCTTCAACGCCATCGTAGAGCCGGACCGGAAATCGGTATTGATCGGCGCTATCGTCCTTGAAGACCTTGACTTTCTGGTCGATTGCACCGGCCAGCGCCTTGTTCCCCGCGATCCGAAACAGATCATTTCCGAGGCGGAATGATCGAGCATGAAGACCAAGGCGGCAGTCCTGTATCGAATGGGGGAACTGGCGCCGTTTGCGCATTCCAAGCCGCTCGTGATCGAGGAAATTGAGGTCAGCGGGCCGCATGAGGGGGAGGTCTTGGTCGAGGTTACGGCTGCCGGTCTATGTCATTCCGATCTGTCGGTGATTGACGGTTCGCGGCCGCGCGTCATGCCGATGGTCTTGGGGCATGAAGCCGCGGGCATCGTTCGCGAAGTCGGGTCGGGCGTGCGCTCGCTCGCAGAGGGAGATCATGTGGTGTTCTCCTTCGTCCCGGTTTGTGGGCGCTGCCAGATGTGTATTTGCGGCCGGGCAGCGCTTTGCGAGAATGGCGCGAAGGCCAATCTTGCCGGCACGTTGCTCAGCGGCGCTCGGCGATTCAAGGACGCCGCAGGCAATGAGTTGAACCATCACTTGGGCGTTTCCGCATTTTCGCAGTTCACAGTGGTCGCCGCCGAATCGTTGGTGCGGATCGACCCTGCGATTCCCCTGGACAAGGCTGCTTTGGTCGGATGCGCCGTGATGACGGGCGTCGGCGCCGTCGTGAACACGGCCAAAGTGGAAACCGGCGCGGCAGTCGCCATTTTCGGGCTAGGCGGGGTCGGGCTCAGTGCCGTTCTCGGGGCACGGGCGATCGGCGCCAATCCAATCGTTGCGATCGATCTGCTTGAGCCCAAGCTCGAATTGGCCCGACAGCTCGGCGCCACGCAAGTCGTCAATTCCGCGGATGCCGATGCGCTCGATCAGATTCGCGCTGCGACGAACGGCGGCGCGCACTATGCAATCGAATGCGTCGGCAACCCCGCCGCAATGGCGCAAGCCTATGCCGCGACGCGCCGCGGGGGCACGACGATCTCGGTCGGTCTGCCGGGTCCCACTCTAACCTTCCCTTTCGCGCCCCTTTCGCTGGTGGCCGAAGAGCGAACGATCAAAGGCTCATTCATGGGCTCGTGCGTGCCGCAGCGCGACATCCCGAGATTCATCGCGATGTACCAGGCCGGCTTGTTGCCCATCGAACAACTCCACACTCATTCTATCTCGTTGGAGGAAATCAACGCCGGCATGGATGTGCTGGCCGCCGGCCAAACCGTGCGGCAGATGATTTGTTTCCGCTGAGGGGTCGCTCGGATTGGCAATTCGGCCGAATTGTAGTAGTTTGACCGGCGGCTCGAAAGGAATTCTCTCTTACAACATTGTCTTCGCAGGAGCGCGGCGTCATGGAAGCGAAAGTCAGGAGGGCTCGGCCGAGCGCGTTGCTTACGCTTAAGGACCGGTTGTCGCGGCTGACGTTCTTGGAGGCCTGCAAGCTGCTCGGCCCCGAGGGGAAGAATCTCATCCAGCGCAACGCCAATGCCTGGGAGTTCAAGTTCGAAGAGGATGTCCACCTTGGCGACGACCTGTTTCGCCTGCGATTTCCCAACGAGTTTGTCGATGGCCAACCGTTGACCGTGACAATCACGCTGATGGCCGAAGCCCGGCAGCGATTGCATTGGAACTGCGCGCGTTGCGAAGGGGTTTGCGAGCATGTCGGAGCGGCATTTTCGCTGATCCTCGAGGAGAAGTTGCGGCTGGGGCTCGCCGCGCCGCCGAAGCCGCGAGTGGCGGTCGAAAGCCTCGGTGAGCGGGAGTTGATCGCGCAGGCGCTTGCCGATCGAGCGGAGCGCGCGAAATCGGAGCCGATGAAGATCGATCCGCTCGACGCATCGCGACCGTGGACCGACTATACCGTCACCAGCCGACTGAGCGGCAAAACCTATCGCGTCGCGCTGCGTGGAACCGAACTGGGGCAATCGTATTGTTCTTGCCCCGATTTTCGCACGAACACGCTGGGAACCTGCAAGCACGTGCTCAAAGTGCTTGGCAAAGCCCGCCGCCGGTTCAAGCCAGCCGAACTCAAGAAGGCCTATCTGCCGATGCGGTTGGCCGTGCATTTGCGTTATCGCGGCGAGCTGTCGCTCTGGCTGCAAGTGCCGCGCAAGTTGGACGAAGCCGCGGCGAAAATCGTCGCGCCGCTCGCAGGTCGGGCGATCGACAACGTGCATGCGCTTTTGAAATGCCTGAGCAAGTTGCAGCAGCTTGGGCACGAAGTCGCGGTGTTTCCCGATGCGGAGGACTACATCCAGCAGCGGCTCTACCAAGACCACATGCGCGACATATCGGCCGCCATCCGTCGGGATCCGTACAACCATCCGCTGCGAAAAACGCTCTTGAAAGTGCCGCTCCTGCCCTATCAGCTCGACGGGGTCGCGTTCGCCGCCGGTGCGGGTCGAGCCGTCCTCGCCGACGATATGGGCCTCGGAAAAACAATCCAGGGTGTCGGCGCGGCAGAGTTCCTGGCCCGCGAGGCCGAGGTCCGCAAGGTGTTGGTCGTCTGCCCGGCCTCGCTCAAATCGCAATGGCGAAGCGAAATCCACCGATTTTGCGATCGCGACGTGCAGCTCATCGGCGGCCGGACCGCCGAGCGCTCGGCCCAATACGATAACTCTTGCTTTTTCACGATTTGCAACTACGAGCAGGTGCTCCGCGACCTTATGGCGATCGAGCGGGTCAAATGGGACCTCATCATTCTCGATGAAGGTCAGCGGATCAAGAATTGGGAATCGAAGACCAGCAACACGATCAAGGGCTTGCGGTCGCGATTCGCGCTAGTGCTTTCCGGCACGCCGCTGGAAAACCGGCTCGACGAGTTGTACAGCGTCGTGCAGTTCATCGACAACCGCCGGCTCGGGCCGGGCTTTCGATTCTTCAATCAGCACCGCGTGGTGGACGAGAAGGGGAAGGTCCTGGGCTACAAGAACCTGAGCCAGCTTCGCGAGACGCTCAGGCCCATCTTGTTGCGGCGGACCCGCGAAAGCGTGGCCCTGGAATTGCCCCCGCGGACGATGGAAATCCTGCGGATCACGCCGACCGACGAGCAGCGCGCGATTCACCGAACTCACATGCAGATCGTGGCCTCGATTACGAGCAAAAAGTTCATTACGGAGATGGACCTGCTGCGGCTCCAATGCGCGCTGTTGATGTGCAGGATGGCCGCCGACAGCACGTTCCTGGTGACAAAGGATCCTCCTGGCTTTTCGACCAAGCTCGAGTATCTCGACGATTTGCTTGGCCGGCTGTTCGAGGAGCAGCATCGCAAGGTGATCGTCTTTTCCGAATGGACGACGATGCTCAATCTGATCGAGCCAATGCTTAAGAGGCGCGGTCTCGGCTTCGTGCGGCTCGATGGCAGCGTGCCGCAGAAGCAGCGGGCCGAATTGGTCCATCGGTTCCAAACAGCGGCCGATTGCCGGCTGTTCCTCACGACGAATGCCGGCTCGACGGGGTTGAACTTGCAGGCCGCCAACACGGTGATCAACGTCGATCTCCCCTGGAACCCGGCCGTCCTCGAGCAGCGGATCGCTCGGGCGCATCGCATGGGTCAAAAACAGCCAGTGCAGGTGTTCGTGCTGGTTACGGAGGAGACCATCGAAGAGAACTTGCTTGCGACGATCGCGGCCAAGAAGGACCTGGCATTGGCGGCTCTCGACTCCGAATCGACCGTCGATCGAGTCGATATGGCCAGCGGGATGCAGGAACTGAAGAGCCGATTGGAAGTGCTCCTGGGGGCGCCGGCCCATGCGCCAGTGGACGAGACGCTGCGACATGAAAGGGCCGAGACGGCCGACAGATTTGCCGAGGCTCGGCGCGAACGGGTCGCGGCTGCTGGCGGCGAATTGCTCGGGGCCGCGTTCAAGTTGCTCGGAGAATTGATTTCGCCCGCCGACTCCGCCCCGCCGCCGCAACCGCTCGTGGACGACGTCCGCGCCGGCCTGGGGGCGTGCGTCGATGAAGACGGCGCCGGCAAGCCACGGCTGACCATCACGCTCCCGGATAAAGCGGCGCTCGACAACCTGGCCGCTACGTTGGCAAAACTGTTGGCGCTCGGGAGCGCGGCATCGCAAAATCAATAGCGGAATTCGCTCACGGTCGACTCGCGCAAGATCATCGGCGCGGCCGGCCGCGCCGCGCCGCGCCATTGGCACGCATCTTAAGGCTCGTCACGAGTAAGAGATCGACGATTTCGTGCGTGCCATCCTCCAGCCCCACCGCAACCGTCCGGCCTGTGGGAGACTGCGACAAAAACTCGGGATGTTCGACGGGCAACGACCTGCCGTCCGCTAAGTAAATATCGAACGGCTGAAAGGGTCGTCGCGAGTGGATATGCCGCAATTGTTCGATCGTCATGCGATAATTATAGCGAGCCAAGAGAGCCCCGCCAACGAGGCGATGAACGGAAATCGTAACAGCGACTATGGGCCTTCAGGTTGTTCACATCGATGAATCGCTAATCGTGCTCGAAAAGCCGGCGGGATTGCCGGCCGTGCCGGGACGCGGAGCCGAGAATCAAGTCAGTCTTGCGACCCAGGTGCAGCAGCAGATTGATCCCGAGGCATTCGTCGTGCATCGGCTGGATCGCGACACGTCGGGGCTGATGGTCATGGCTCGTGGGCTCGAGGCTCAGCGAAAACTGTCGCAGCAATTTGAGGATCGCAAAATCGAAAAACGTTACACAGCAATAGTTTTTGGCAGCCCGGATCGTGGCGGCGGGACGATTGAACTTCCGATCCGCAAGGATTTCGATCGGCCGCCGCGGCAATGCGTCGATTTTGCACAAGGGCGGCCAGCGATAACGGAGTGGCGCGTCGTCGAGCGCCACGCGGATCGCGCGCGACTGGAACTCGCTCCACTGACTGGTCGTTCGCACCAACTACGGCTGCACCTCGAACAAATCGAGCATCCGATTCTAGGCGACAAACTCTATGCTCACGCAGCGGCGCTGGCAATGGCGAGCCGGCTGCTTTTACATTCCACCCACATTTCGCTGGCGCATCCGGCCTCGGGAGGTGTGGTCACGTTCAGATCCGCTTGCCCGTTTTGATTTTTGGGCGCTGCGGACGATAGGTGGCTATCTGTGACCGAATCCGCATACGTGTTTTCGTGCGAGCCAGAGTGGGAGGGCATTTTGGCCGGCGAATTGGAGCGGGTTTTTCCGCACTCGCTCGCTAAACGAATCGACAACGGATGGGTGACAATCGAACCGGATGACGCCACGGCGGCTCCGGCGCCCGTCGTTGCATTTGCATCTCAATGCTTGCCTTGCGTCACGGCAATCGCGGCGGACTCGATTGCACAATGGGTCCTGGCGGCCGGACCGATATTGATCCAATCGCTAGCCGATCACTCGGGCCCGTGGCGTTTGCACGTGTTCGGCGTTTATCGACCCGGCGGATCGGTTCGCCCTGGGCGCGCGAAACTGATCGAAAATGGAATCGTCGATTTGTTGCGCAAGAAGCAGCGGCGACTGGTGCGCACAATGTCGCCCTCGGCGGGACCAAATGTCACCGGGGGATCGCTTGCGCAAATCGGGCTTGTCACCCCCTCAACCGGCTACGTTTCCGTTTGCTCGCCGGAGACGCTGCACGCGCTGCGGCGGTGCACGTCGCCATTTCCGGGCGGGATCGTCGGGGTGCCGCTCGATCGCCGAGCGCCGTCGCGGGCGTTCGCCAAATTGCTCGAAGCCGAAATTCGCCTCGGGCGACAGATCGCCGCGGGAGAGACCTGCGTCGATTTAGGAAGCAGTCCGGGAAGCTGGGCCTATGTGGCACTCCAGCGCGGGGCGCACGTCACGGCCGTCGATCGCAGTCCGCTGCGGGCTGATCTGATGGAACATCCCGAGCTGACTTTCGTCCGCGGGGACGCATTCCGCTTCGAGCCGGCCGAAACAGTCGATTGGCTGCTCTGCGACGTGATCGCCTTTCCCGATCGACTTCTCGAACTACTACAACGGTGGCTGACAAACTGCTGGTGCCGCTGGTTCTGCGTGACGATCAAATTCCGCGGAAGCGACGACTACCCGAAGCTTGAGCCGATCAAGACATGGCTAGCATCCAGCGGCGCGGAATTCCAACTCCGCCGTTTGACAAACAATAAGAACGAAGTGACGGTCATGGGGGCTTGCGCGTAGCGGCCGATTCCCACGGTTGCGGCTCGGCGAACCGAAATCCTACTCTTGCTCCTATTCCTCCTTGTAATCCTCTTTCAAATCTTCACCAACGTCCAACACCTGTGAATGCGCTTGTTGCGAAAATCGGGAGGCACGGTCTGTCGGCTGATTTCGCGGATCGTCGCGGCGGGAATCTCTTCCTCGTGAAACTTGAAGCGGCGGAAATTGGTCGAGAAATAAACCTTGCCGCCGGCAGTCATCCGTTCGAGCACAAGGCTCAACAGTTCGACGTGGTCACGCTGGACGTCCCAATCGACGGCCGTCGTCTTGCTGTTTGAAAACGTCGGCGGATCAACGACCGCCAGATCGAACATCCCGCCTCGCACTTTCGGCAAATTGCGAAGAAAGCTAATTGCATCGTCGCGAATGAATTGGTGCCAAACCTGCGTGAACCCGTTGAGCTGCATGTTACGGCGAGCTTGTTCGAGATAGGTATTCGATAGATCGACGGTCGTTGTCGCGGTCGCTCCGCCTGCCGCGGCGTAGACGGTAAACGCTCCGGTGTAGCCGAACAGATTCAGAAACCGCTTGCCTTGCGCCTCGCGCTTGACCATCGAGCGGGTGATCCGGTGATCGAGGAACAAGCCTGTGTCGAGATAGTCGGACAGATTGATTTGAAAACGGTGCCCTCCTTCATTGACAATGATGTGCCGGCCCTCCTCGGCCTCGCGCTCGTATTGGGCTGGGCCGGATTGCCGCTGCCGATGCTTGACCGCAATCTGTTTCGGTTCGACCTCGAGCGATTCGGAGGCAGTCTCGATCATCCGTTGCAGCCAGACCTGGTGCTCGATTTCCGTCCTGTCGTGCGGCCGGACGTACTCGGCAATCTGCAGATGGCCTTCGTACCAGTCGATCGCCAACGGCACCTCGGGCAAGTCGCGGTCGTAGAGGCGAAAGCAGGTGATCCCTTGCCGTCGCGCCCACTTTTTCCAGTGGCGAGCCATGCGGACCAAGCGATTGCGAAAATCGAAGGCCTGCTCTTGCCAAGTGCGACGGGTCGTGCCTATGGGCGTCCGCGGAGAAGGATCGTCGTCGAATGAATCGTCGGCGACCGTTTCATCGATGCCGACGCTAGCAGCGTCGGCCACGCGGGCAACGCTTCCAGCGCCGCGTGAAGCGATATGACTCGTCGCACATTCGAAGAGTTCGTAACGTAGCAGGCGACATTCGATCGAGCCGTTAAAAAGCCGAATCTTGCGCGAAGGACGCAGACCGACTTGGGCGGCGGCGTCGAGATTGCCCGTGAACATGAATGCCGTCCAGCCGCTCCAGTTCTGCTTGAGTGCATCGCCGATCCGGCGATACGTGGCGGCAATCATGGAAACTTTCACTCGCTCGTCGTACGGCGGATTGAAAACCAGCACGCCGGTTTCCGCCGGCGGTTTGGCGGCCTCGAAATGGGCGATGTCAAATCGGACATCCGCTTCGACGCCGGCCAATCGAGAATTCACCTTCGCCGACTCGATTGCCTGCGGGTCGAGATCGCTGCCGGCAATCGCTATCGGCAGCGCGGCGAGCCGCGCCGCCCGGGCTTCCGCGAGCAGGTCGTCGTGCAGCGCGGCATCAAAATCCTTCCATCGCATGTAACCGAGGTTTGCGCGGATCAGCCCAGGTGCGATGTTTCGTGCCCAAAGCGCGGCCTCGATCGCGAGCGTGCCCGAGCCGCACATGAAATCGACCAGCGGTGTGCTGCGGTCCCAGCCGGTCAATCGCAGAATGCCGGCGGCCAAGACTTCGTTGAGCGGCGCCTCGCCGGCCGTCGCCCGATAGCCGCGCTTGTGGAGCGATTCGCCGGAACAATCAAGGTAGACGGTCACTTGATTCTCGTTGATGTGCAGATTGATGCGCAGGTCGGGATCTTTGAGATCGACCGAGGGCCGCGAGCCGCAGCGATCGCGGAACTGATCGACGATCGCATCCTTCGCCAATTGGGCCGCGTAGAGCGAATGCGTGCAAAAAGAATTATGCACGACCGGATCGATCGCCAGCGACCTGCTGGAATCCAGGTATGCCGACCAGTCGACGTCCCGAATGCCGCGATAAAGAGCCTTTTCATCGGACGCGTGAAATGTGTGGATAGGTTTCAGGATTCGAATCGCGGTTCGGAGCCAAATGTTTGAGCGATAGAGCAGCCGCTTGTCGCCCGAGAAGTTCACGAGCCTACGGCCGGGCGCGATTTGCTCGGCCCCCAGCGCGGCCAGTTCGTTGGCGAGCACATCCTCCAAACCAAAGACCGTTTTGGCGGTCAGTGGAGATTTTTCGGCGACGACACCAGGCATGTGCTGCGATTTGCCCCTTAACTCAACCATGCTGTTGAAGAGAAACCCGTGCGGCGCAACGTTGGGCTTCGCTGTGCTAGCATCAACGCCGGCATTGCCGCAAGTCGAATGGTCACCGCAGCGCCCGGTTCAGTTTTGCGCAGCTTAGCAAGTGGCATCCATTTTCGCACATGGCGATGATTGACTAAAGAGTGCAAACTTACTGCCCGAATTTTCGTTATAAGCCGTACCATCGTCACAACTAGCGCCGTCACGATTTCCCCGGGCACTCCCGCTGCAAGCTCATGTCCGATCACCCCGCACAGCGATTTGCTCCCGAAATGTCGCCTTATGGACGTTCTATTGTCCCAATTGCAATGGTTGGTTGCTTGATCGCGCTGGCCTGCTGGCGAACGGCATCTGGGCAGGTTCCAAACGGGTACCCGGATGTGCAGCTCGCCGCCGTAACACTCCAACAAAGTCCGTCGGGACCACAACCGGTCTTGCCCGGTCAGCCGCAGCCGGTCGTGCCACCGCCGGTTCAGCCCTTGACTACCCAACCGGTCGACCCGATCATCGCCGAGCCAGGGGTCGTATTCGGACCTCCTGTTGGGCCGCGGATCGTCTCTCCGGATTCATTTCATCCGCTGTTTCGTTTGCATCAAACGATCGCGGACGTTGTGGGAGACAACGGTGAATTAACGACGCTTGGCGGTTTCTTTCCGCACCCGTCGGATTTTGGTCTGTGGTTCTTCGACGGCCAGTTCGACATCCTCGAAGACGCTCACAATCCGGGCCAACAGACGCTGAATTTCGCCGCCAATCTCGGGCTCGGCTGGCGCTGGCTCGATCCAAGCGATGGACAGGTCTATGGGCTGAGCGCTTGGTACGACACCGATCGCAGCCATCCCGAGTTTGTGCATCAGGTATCGGTCGGGGCCGAGGTGTTGGGGGAAACTTGGGACTGGCGGACCAACGGGTATTTTCCGATCGGGACGAACCGCGCGGCATTGAGCTTCAACGCGGCGGGGCCCCAGTTCAACACTCGATTGGCGAGCCTCACCGGGTTCGACGTGGAATGCGGTCGCCGGCTGCCGGGCTGGCTCGGGGAAACCGGCGGCGTTTCAGCGTACGGCGGTTCGTATTACTACCGGGCCGATGGGAGCCTAAACACCTTCGGCGCCTCATTTCGGTTAGAGGCCATTCTTTCCGATAATCTGACGATCGAAGCCAAGGTGTCGAGCGACAGACTTTTCGGGACAAACCTCGCCTTTGGAGTCACCTGGATGCTTCCGGCGGCCGGAAAGTGCAAGAAATGCCAACCCGAGTCGCCCGAATACTACGAACTCGTGCAGCCCGTCGAGCGCAACCGTACGATTGTCTTTGGCAGACAGCCATAATCGGCCTAACAAATCGACGTATTCCAGCCCTCGCTGCCGTGCAGGGAACGCCCTCTGTGGCGTTCCGCAGAACCCGGCACGCCGTCCGGTCAAGAGTGTGACGGCGTAGCGCAAACTATGTAGCTGGCAGCATTTTTGCGAATTCTTGGCTCGAAAGGGCGGAAAATCGTTGCCAATGGTCAAGATTTCCAGTTAAATTAGAGGTTAGGGTAATCTTGTTCTGCAACTGGCGTAATCGTAGCCGTGTCAGTGTCAACGGGAGGGTGCTGCTGATGCCGCAACCTAGCACACGACGAACTTCTCTCGAATCTTTTCTGCCGCAATTTGCCGCTCCGACCGTCGAGCCAACTCCAGTGGGAATGATTCCAAACGGCGACCAGGGATTTGTCGATGCCAATGGCCATTTTAATGGGAACGGGCATTCCGCGGCATTGCCGATCGAAAACCGCATCGTCCGCGAAGCCAGCGCCCTACTGCATCATCACCAAAATGGCAAATCCGGTCATTCCATGCTCGAAACAGCGATCAACCAAACGCCCTCGACGTTAAACGGTTCCGAATTCATGTTGGGAGCGGGCGTGCTCGATTCCGACTTGCGTCCCCACGAGGTGGAGTTTGAGCCGTCGCCGCACGACGGCCAAGTCGGCGCGGAACTGAATGGCGCTGCTGGAAGCTACGTTGGTGAACTATCGCATCCGACCGCGCCATCAGTTGAGCAGGCGACCCAGAGCGAGGATTTGTCCGAAGCCGTGCAGGTGGGATCGCAGCATTCCGCGGCCCTTTCAGAACATCCCGCGTGCGGCTCGCTCTTCACGCCCTATCTTGTCACCGAGATTCGCGAGCTTCGCAATCGTTCTCGCCGTCGTCGAAGTTGGTGGCGCAGGATTTTCGGTTGATTTCCAACGGGCGGTTGGTGTAAATAGAGGGCCATGCTGTGCCCGTATAACCCACCCGCCGAGCCGTCGTTGCCGCTGTGTATCACGGGAATCTCCGGTGTTGCTGGGTACAACGCTCGACCCTATTTTCAGGCCCGCTATCCGGGCCAGGTGCTGGGCATTCGCCAGCGCGACAATTGGCGGCTTGGAGGTCCCGGCATCGTGGCGTGCGATGCCGAGGACTACGACACCCTGTCTCGGCTATTTGACACACATCGGTTTTCCGCCGTTCTTGGTTGCGCCGGGAACTGCGCGCTGCGGTCGTGCGAACTCGATCCGCAAATGGCGTGGCGAATCAATGTCTCCGGCGTCGAAAATTTGCTGCGGGTAATCGCCGGCCGAAATGTGCGGCTGGTTCATCTATCGATCGATCTGGTGTTTTCGGGCGGCGGATCCGGTGGGCATCGCGAAGTCGATCCGACCGATCCGGTCACCGTGTATGGCAAGACGATGGTGGCCGCGGAAGAACGGATTCTCGCCGCCGATCCGTCGGCCGCCATTTTGCGAATCTCGCTTCCGATGGGCATCAGCTTCAACGGGCATGCGGGGGCCATCGACTGGATTCAATCGCGCTTCAAGAAGTCGAAGCCCGCGACTCTCTATTTCGACGAAGTTCGCACACCCCACTATACCGATTGTCTCAATGAGCTGTGCGAAGTAGTTTTGGCCGCCAAACTCTCGGGCCTATTTCACGCCGGCGGCCCTCGGCGGCTAAGTCTCTTTCAAATCGCCCAGATCATCAATCGGGTCGGCGGCTACGACCCCGATCTCCTGATCGGATGTCCTCGGATCCAAGCCGGCCCCATCCCTCCGCGGGCCGGCAATGTTTCGCTCGATTCGAGCAAGCTCGCCGCGGCATTGGGCTACGACCCGCTCGACCCTTGGCCCCTCGACGAACGCTGGGTGCCCACAGGTCCCATGTGGCACCGAGAGCGCCCTGCCGACGAACGCGGCTCCGCGGACCTGCTGGCACAAGTGTTATATCGTAACCCACGACGAAGTTGAGATTTTGCGAGTTGGTTGCGAACGCCGCCAGCGTCCAGAATCGGGACAGTACGGCCGAACTGACGTCGCCGTCCAATGATCTTGCCGGGCCGCGGCGATTCTGCTAGCTAAGCGTCGCCTCCCAATACCTATTCTCATCACTTCGTTCAACCCACGCTCGCCATGCGCGCGGATCCGCCTGCTGAAGTCGTCGAGTTGCTCGCGCGATTGCAATTGGCAACCGCTTCAGATATGCGCCGCGTTTTTAAGCGAGCAAAGCAACTGGCCGGTGTTCTTCCTTTGTTTCCGTCGATTTGGGTCGACGCGCTGGCCCAGGCCCGTGCGATTACGCACTATCAAGCCGCTGAGATCAATGCCGGGCGCGGCGACCAGCTTGCGGTCGGTCCGTTTGTGCTCATTGAGCTAATCGAATCAGTCGGTTATGCCGCTTGCTTTCGCGCCCGGGAGCCGGGATCGCGGCGGGAGATCCGATTGCTGACGGCCAACGTTGGCACAGCTTCTCGACCTGGCACTCATTCGGACCGGGAGGGAGAAAGGGTGCAAGCTGAGGATCAAAGAATAGCAGATCGAATCTCCGAGCTGGTGAGGAGGATGGCCGACGTTGAGAATTGCAGCGTCGATCGGCCCGCGGCCGGCGGGATCGACGGCCAGCGGCTCTGGATTGAGTATCCCGAGAGTGACGCGACGCCATTGCGCGATCTGGTTTTGCGCTCCGGGCGGTTGCCGGGCGATATGGTGCTGGAAATTGCACGGCAAATGGCGGCCGCCCTAATGATTCTGAAGACTTCCGGGATCCTGCACGGCGACGTTTCGACCACTACGGTCGCGATCACGATCAATGGCTCTATCCAGTTGAGATATTGTGGCGTACGCGACATTTTGCGGCCCGAGGAAGGGTTTTCGCGCGCGGACTTATCGCCGGACGCGTACGATTTCCTTGCTCCCGAACGCGTCGCGAACGCGGCGCCCCCCAGCATTGGAAGCGATCTATTTGCATGCGGCTGCGTTTGGTGGAACCTGCTCACTGGAAGGCCGCCGCTGGGCGGCGGGACCAGCTTGGGCAAGTTGCGCGCGGCGCATGCGGCGAAGATCGTTGATGTGCGGCGGATCGCGCCCGCCGCTCCAGGCGTGCTCGTCGCGGCGATCGCCGCTTGCACGCAACGCGATCCTCTGCGGCGCCCCGAATCGTTTGCAGCCCTGGCCCAAGCGCTTGGCCAATCTACATCGGCCGGACGGCGAGCCGCCGAAGTAGTAATGGTCCGTCGGCAATGCAATGGGCGCGGCGTGGCGAAGACCGTCCGACGGGCGATTCGATCGAAGGAAGCGCCCGCATGGATTGCTGCGGTCGTCGGCTGCGTTGCCGTCATTTCATTCGTCTCGTGGCCGCTATGGCGAACGCGGGCCCAGCCGCAAGTCGCATTGGGCATTTCGCGCATTGAGTCTGCCGCGAGCGGCGGGGCGAAATCAGCAGCGAGTCACGCCGAAATGATCCATGTCCCAAATCCACATGAAGCGGTCGTGCGGGCCGAGTTTCTCGATCGCGATGCGCTGGCTAGCCGCGCGCAACCAATGGTTCTGTCCAGCGGAAAGACGAGCTGGGATCCCCAGTTGTTAGCACTGCGAGCGGGCCAAACCGTTCGCGGCCGGCCCGGCGAGCGGCCTCTTGTAGCGGTGCCGCCCGGTGGAATTGTCGTCGCCGTCGAGGATGTGCGGTTCGAAAACGTCGATTTCGTTTGGCGACCGTCGCCGGACGCGGCCATCGATCCACAGCGCGTCGCACTCATAGATATGCGAGCGGCCTCGGCTTCGTTTCGCGGCTGCACGTTTCGAGCCACGGGGGATGAGCGGATCGGCCGGCCAATCGGGATTGCCTGGCGTGGTCCTCGCCGCTCTCAAGCGCTGTCTCCAGCGGGCCGCCTTCAAATAAGCGGCTGCGTCCTTAGCGGGACGGCTGCCGGAATCGATTGCCAGTCTGCAATGCCGATGGCAATCAAGATCAGCGACACGCTTGATCTCGGCGGCGGACCGCTGCTTTGTCTGGATCATACCCCGCGGATCGACGAGCCTATTGAAATCGCGCTAAGCGGTTCAACACTTCGCGACGCAGCGGCTCTCATCGGCATTCACGTTGATCGATTGCCGACGGAAGAACCGGGAACGATCGGCATTACGACGAATGACTGCGTCCTTGCGCCAAGCCGCGGCGGCGCGGTGGTGCTTTTTGCCACTCCCGTTCGGCCGACAACACTCTCCAGGGCCTTGCAATGGTCCGGGCAAGGGTCGCTTCTCGCGGCCGATTCGCGAGTCGGCGATTGGCTGAAAGTGGGCCGACAGCGTTCCGAGGAAGTCGAGATATCCGTCGACGGCCTGGTCTCCGGCCAGGTCCAGTTCGCCGGCCCGGCCGACGCGGGTTCGTCGGCCTCGCGGGTCACGCGCTGGCTCGCCCCGATACAATCGGCCGAACCGCCCGGCATCCCCGACGGGCTGCCAAACCTGCCGTGGATGCCATGAAGTTTCTGGACGCGACGACAAATCAACGCTTGGTGGCTCGCGCCCCTTCGGGCGGATACGTAATTCGCTGACCACGAACTCTTGCCATTGGTGTGAGAACGTGCGGCTTGGCGCTCGTGACGCTCATGATGTCTCGGATCTCATAGCCGCGCGCGGTCAGCGCGTCGGCAATTAACGAGCGATGGCAACGCCAGGGGACCGCCTCGGCACACATGATGGCAGTCGGCTTCTGTTCAGCAAGTCTAAGGAGACTTTCCAGAGCCGCCGCAAAGGATGGCGTTTGCATGTAGTCGGCAAATCCGCGAAACGACGCATTGTGCCATCCGGTATTGATCGAATCGGGGCGCGAATGGCGCAAGCCCCCCAACGCTTTCATGTGCCGGTAGCAGAGATGCCGACTATGCAGAGCCTTGCTGAGCGTTTCGCGGTTGAACTGCGGATTGTGTCGGGACCGTGGAATCGTTCGCACGTCGACCAATCGCTTGACGCCGTGCGCCCGCAGGATCTCGACCAGCTCATCGAAGCTCCGCGTCGAATGCCCCACGGTATAAATAACTGGCATGGACGGGCTCATGCGGATCGACCTTCACTAGCCGTGCAGTTGCCCTGTCTTGATATTCGAAGCCGATGGCATCGCGCTGAAACCTAGTTGGACTTGCGCAAGCGATCGTAGAGCAACAGCCCCACGATCGTCTTTGCGTCGCGGATTTGCTTGGAATCAATCATCCCGAGCGCTTCGTGCCAGGGAACGACAAACGTCCTGATCTGCTCACCGCGCTCGGGGCGCGCCGGACCCGGCTCGAGGTCCCGGGCGACGAAAAAATGCATCCGTTCGTTGAGAATTCCCGGTGAGACCCAGAACTCGTGCAGCTTCTCGAACGAGCGGGCCCGATAACCGGTTTCTTCGATCAATTCGCGCTCGGCCGTTTTCAGCGGGATCTCGGGAGGATCGATTGTGCCGGCCGGCAGCTCGATCAATTCTTCATCAACCGCCAGGCGATAGTTACGGATCAGGCAGACGTGATCCTTATCCACCAGTGGCAATATGACTGCGGCGCCCGGATGCACGACCGTTTCGCGGCTGAGGGTGGTCCCGTCCGGCAGCAACCGTGACTGTCGCACGACTCGAAATCGCTGAGTGTCCAGCAGTATTTCGTGGCCTTCCGTCACCCCGACATCTCCACGGCGAATGTGTCGTAATTGCTTCGCGTCCGGTCAGTTGATAAGATAACTTGAGTCTCACGGAACTCCAAGATGGCCCTTGCGGCCCGCCCTAAGGCTCGTCCGCCATGCGGGAAACCTCGAACTGGTCGCTGAATTTCGGACGATTTGCCGGAGTTCCTGTTCGGCTGCACGGGTCGTTCATTATTGGCGCGATGTTTGCCATCTACATCGCCGGGCGATCGTCGACCGACCACGATTATACATTTTACGGCTTTCTTGCCGTGCTGGTTTGGTTCGGAAGCGTCCTGATCCATCAATTTGGGCACTTGGTCGCGGCGTGGCGAATCGGGGCTAACGTCGACCGAATTGTCATTGGTCCATTGGGCGACATGGTCCCAGCGACCGTGCCCCACGAACCGCATCGCGAGCTTGCCGTGGCGCTAGCCGGCCCCGTAGCGCAGTTGTTGGTTCTGGTGATCGTGACACCGGCCTTAATTGTCGCCAAGGAAAACGTGATGGAGCTGGTGCTTTCACCGCTGGGCCCGCACAATTTGGTCGCTGGTGGCCCGAATGGCGAAGGCTTTTGGCTCGTGACGCTGAAGCTGATATTCTGGTGCAACTGGCTGTTGTTTCTGGTCAATATCCTTCCCGCTCTTCCGCTCGACGCGGGACGGGCGCTGTTTTGCGGCTTACGACCGGCGCTTGGCGACAGAGTGGCGATCGACGCGGTGGCGCGCGGTGGCCTGATCGTGACGGTCATCGCGCTAATGCTATGGTCGTTTTTCGCGCAAGGAGGTCCGGAAACGCCGTTGGTGCCAGCATGGTTGCCATTGTCGCTCTTGATGCTGCACCTGTTTTTCACCGCCAGGAACGAAGTGGCTCGATTGGACGACGATGAGCGAGACGGCGATTTGTTGGGCTACGATTTTTCGCAAGGCTATACGAGCCTCGAACGGGGCGGTGATAACCCGCGGCGCCGCGGGCCGAATTTCATCCAGAGCTGGCTCGAAAGGCGGCGCGAGCAAAAACGACGGCGCGCTCGCGAGATTGAAGAAGAAGAAGAACGCCGCGTGGATGAAATCCTCGCCCGTGTCAAAGATGCGGGGATGGCCGGCGTGTCCCCAGAAGAGCGGGCGCTGCTAGATCGCGTTAGCCAACGCTATCGCAATCGACAGGGGAATCCGTAGTGGCTGTACCGGATTTGTTGAAGATGGCGCACAGGGTAACCATTTAGCATGGTTCCGGAATGCCTCGCGTCGACTGGCGACCGATGGGATGCGCCGCGGACTTGGCGCTTCTCTCGATTTTCGCAACTGAATCTGAACTAAACTTGGATTTGGAAACCAGTTGCGAACACGCGGCATTCCCGTATTCCATGTCCAGTACGCCTTCGCTAGTTGATAAGTCGGCCGATTCGCTCCTGAGGCGGACGCTCGCGCCGCGATTGATTGCGATTCACGCGGAATTGGAAAAGTGGTTCGAGACCGACCTGAAGGTATTCGACACGGTGGCCGATGTCATCGTGGAGCCCGGAAGTGGGCGGCTGCCAAGTCTTCCTGCATATTGGGGCGATCTTTGCCGCGAGGCGTCGAACTGGGAGCGCCCCGAATTCCTCGTCTGCGATGAACCGCTTCTGGCGTTGGCAATTCCGATCCCCGGCGGACTCGATCATCGGTATGTCGCGGTAGGGGTATTCTTGTCGCATCGCCTCGATGCCGATGCCGACATTGCTCGCGTTGAGCAAGTGCTCGGCTGGTCGCGGGCGGAGATCCGCCAATGGGCCGCGCGACAAATCCCATGGCAGCCGTCACGGTTGCTCGCCCTCGCCGAATCGATTCAAGCCCGATTGGCGGCCGAGCTAAAGGTGCAGATTCTCGCGACCGAGGATCACGAGTTGTCGGCGACCATCTCGGCGATGTACGAAGAGATTAGCCTGCTCCACCGACTTACGCAGCATTTGCGGATTTCGGAAAGCAACGAGAATCTGGCTCGATTGGCGCTCGAATGGCTCGGCGAAGCGGTTCCCGCCCAGTCGCTGGCGATCGAGCTTTTTCCTGTCCGCGGCGCAAACGGTTCACCACAATCGGGCCGAAGCGAATCGATCTTCCTGACGCGCGGGGATTGCCCGTTTGGCGCAGCGGGTTTTCGCGCCGTGATCGACGAACTCGGCCTCGACTCGGACGCTCGAGCGCTGGTGATCAATTCCCCGTCGTCGTTCGAGCTGCGCGACCGATTTCCCCAAATGCGTCAAGCGGTCCTGGTGCCGCTGTTCGACGGGCAACATTTGTTCGGCTGGCTCGGGGCATTTGATCATCGCAATGGCGGCGAATTTGGTTCGCCCGAGGCCAACTTGCTCGGGAGCGTGAGCGCGATCCTCGCCGTCCACGCAAGCAATCGAGATCTATACGGTCAGCAGGCCGAATTCCTTGAGAGCATGGTGCGAGCGCTTACATCGGCCATCGACGCCAAGGACCCCTACACCTGCGGTCACAGTGATCGCGTCGCTCGCATCGCGGTTGCCCTGGCAACGGAATTGGGGTGCGACCGAAAGCAACTAGAAACGATCTACCTCTCGGGCCTTTTGCACGATATCGGCAAGATCGGGATCAACGACAACGTCCTACGCAAGACGAGCAAGCTCACGGATGCCGAATATGAGCATATCAAGCTCCATACGGAGATCGGTTACAAGATCCTTTGCGACCTGAAACAACTGGGCGACGTGCTCCCTGTCGTCCGGCATCACCATGAGGCTTGGAACGGCGCTGGCTATCCGCTGCGCTTGGCAGGCGAGCAGATTCCCTATTTGGCTCGGATCGTCGCAGTGGCCGACGCCTTCGATGCCATGTCGAGCGATCGACCGTATCGCAAGGGGATGTCCGACGAGCGGCTCGATGAGATCCTGCGTCGCGGGGCCGGCTCACAGTGGGACGCACGGGTCGTCGACGCGTTCTTTCGCATCCGCGACGGGATTCGTCAATTCGTCCGCCGCGAACCTGAGAACGAGCCGGTGAACGACGAGATATTGCATTTGTCGTGAGTGGGCCATTCCCGCGTTTCCCGTCAGCTCAGCCAAGCGGTCGAGCGATGACTTCTGCTTCGCCATAGTCGGAATCGAGCTTTGTGCCAATCGCTTCGAGGCCGCGGCGAATATATGCCAGTCCGAGCGGGGCGTTCAAATGCGGCGAATAAGTCGCCGACGTCACTTCCCCGGATTGCGATTGGCCGCAGCGCAGCTCGCTGCCAGCCGGAGGGACAGTGCCGCCCGAAAACCGCACGCTTTGCAGGGTCTTGTTAACGTGCCCGAGTGCATCGATTCGGGCAACCGTCTCCTGTCCCAAATAACATCCCTTGGTGAGACTGATCGCCAATCGATCGCGATTGACTTCTTGAGCAAGATTCTTGTCAGTGATGTCGCGGCCGTACCAGGGAAAACTGGCCTCAATGCGGACCGTCTCGAAGGTCTGGAGAGTGCAGGGCGTCGCTCCCTCGGCAGCAAGCGCGATAACAAGCGCGTCAATCGCGCCGCGCTCTCCCGCGATTAGGAAGCTCCTCGGCCCAGCCATATCGACGCGCCGAATCCAAACGGTTTGCCAGGCGAGTTGGGCTTGTTCATGCTCAAGCCGGCCGGCCGGCACCGTCACTGCCGCGTCATGCAGCAATTGTTCCGCCTCGGACCCGGCCAGAAGCAGCTCGCCCCATTCATCTGTTCGATCGTGGATTTCGACTTGCTCTCGAATCAAATAACGCTCGAGGTGCCGGATCAGCTTTTCGCCCTGTTCCGGCACCGTGTCGACAACCAATGAATGCGGGGTGCAAAACACTAACAGATGGCCGAGCACATGACCGCGAGCATCCAGTGCAAACGCTTCGCAGCCCTTACCGGGTCGCAATCCGCGGATGTCGTTCGTCGTGAAACTGTGCAGGAATGTCGCTAGATCGTCGCCGGTCAATTCGATCTGCGTGCGGCCGCTAACATCGACGAGACCGGCGCCCGAGGTCAGCGCGGAGTATTCAGGATCGGCGGTAGGCATAGTTTTTGCCGATGCGGATTCGGGATCAAGGCCTTCACCGCGGTGTGTTTTAAAGGCGGAACTTCGCAACGGAATGCTCAAAGTCCAAATCGCTCATCGCTACCGAGGTTATTTCGACGATTCTTCGAGAGGCGTCGGTTGGGCATACTGGGCATTCGCCAACAGAACGCACGAGCGATAACGTCGAGCGAGGCGACCAATATCGGCCTCAACCGCGACCGGCGCCATTCCCAAGTTTTCCACCACGGATTCGTCCAGCCGGCTCATGAGATACACTCGTCCGCGCTTAAGCGCTTGGGCCAACTCATGGGCAGCCGGAGCGTCGGCCGTGTGCTGCCGGCGGATATGTCGCAAAGCGTCGGGCAGATCGCGGGCGCGTCCGAGCCATTCCAGTGCCGGTCCAGGTTCTGTATCCAGTTCAGTACAGATGGCAATCGCACCGTCGTCCGCAACCGCGCGAGAGGCCGCTGCGACGGCACGACCGAAGTTTTCCCATGTTTGTTGATCGACGCCTTCGATCGCGGCGACGATCAGATCGGCCCGCCGCGGCACCTCAAAATCCCAAGCCGACTTGCACAGTTCGCTCCCCCGACGCTCGACCGATTCCAAACTGCCGGCGAGAACGTGCAGCACTCCCCCCGCCGCCGCGGGCACGATTTGGACCGTCAACATGATTCCGAGCCGCCAGGCAACGTCATTCGCTTCGTGCCGCCGCCGCGCAATTCCATTCGGTTCACACGCGGCGACCGTCGCACGAAAGCGATCCAGTGTTGCCGCGTCCGAAAACGTCGGATAAACCGCGGCGTTTATGCCAAAATAGTCGGGAGTTGTTGCAAGGCGCAGGCAGCCAATCGGCAATACGACATCGGCGTCGAAAAGCCGCCGGTTGACGTAGATCGGCTCCCCGTCTTCATTGGCCGCGAGATAGCTAAGCTGACCTCGATCACGAGGGTCGTGGCCGACGAAATCGATTTTTTCAGTGCATTCGGCAGGGAGCCGGAAACGCAATGAATCGGCCGTCACGCTGTGGCCGCCTCGCGACTGCAAAACGCAAATATCCGCGGCGGCCGCTCCCGCCTCCAACAGCGTCGATATGACCGACGACACGAGTGCAGGCGCCTGCGGCAATTCCGGCTCCAAGGCCAAGACGACTCGATCTCCCGGTATCACGGCCCGTCGAAGTGGAGGGAAATCGAGCGGATCGGCAAGCGCGGCCGAGACGACGGCCGCCGGATCCGCCACGGCGACTCCCCGCGGAGCGTGGCATTCGGCCAAGAGCGCGGCGGGTTCGATATCGAGTTTCAAAGTTGAATCGGCGCCGTATCGCAAGATCGACATCATCGGACGGAATTGTCAAACATGGAGCTTTGGGATGGCTGGCCAAACGTCTTGGCATCTTATGTCGCGATCAGCGCACGGGTCAAGCGACCGCCGAACTGCCATTGGCCCCGAAGCCGAGCTTTACGCACCGGGCCAAGTTCTCGATAATCATGCCAATTCGCGTTGTCGGGGCACGGTTTTCTGTTGCTATCAAGCGAGGCATCTTTTCATGGCGGCCAATCGTGCTTGCAAGTCGAAATGTGCGGAACTCGCGTTACCGATCTCCGCGGCATGTGTGTTGATCGGTCTCGCCTCGATCGAAATCGGTTGCCAGAGGTCGGAATCGCACGAGCGTTCTACGACGGTTGACTCCGGCAGTCATGGTACGACAGGCGATTCTTCCGCTGTGACGGCTCGGCCGGGTGATTCGGAACAGCCGCCGCTTAAGGCAAATGAAATCCTCAACCGAATGATTCGCGCATACCGCGATGCGAGCACCTACGCAGATGCCGCCCAATTGCGGATCGTGATCGACCGCGAGGGACAGAATAGTGGCGATACCGAGCCGCTAAACGCGTCGGTTTCGTTTGTCCGGCCAAACAAAGTTCGCATCCAATGTCTTGATGCGATGATGGTCGCCGATGGCGGGAAGATCCGGGCCGCTGTCAGCTCGGTTCCGCGACAGGTGCTCGAACTTGATGCTCCGGCGAGGCTGGGCATCAGCAATTTGTATCTTGGCGACGCGTTTGATGATAGTTTGTCCCGCGGCCTCGGGGGCTTTCCGATTCAGCTTGCGCTACTGCTCGACGAGGATTCGCTCCAGGCGCTGGCGCCGGAGGGCAGCTCCCTATCGGATCTGCCGTCCGACACGTTTGACGGACACAAATGTCTGCGCGTGAAAGTGGAGGCGCCCGATGGTGGCCGAATCTATTGGATCGACGCTCACTCGTATGTGTTGAGGCTCGTCGAACTGCCGACCGACATGCTCCGCCGACAGATGGAAGCGGCGGAGGGACCCGTCAAGCGTGTGGCCGTTACGCTCGAATTGCTGGGCGCTCGCCTCAATGAGCCGGTGCCAGACGTTGCCTTCCAGTTCGAGGTTCCCTCCGACGCGAAGCTCGTCAAACAACTGTTGCGGCCTCCGCATCCCGTTTCCGACATGCTTGGCAAGCCGATTGGCGAATTCAAGTTTTCGGGCATCAACGGCGGCCCGACGTCGAGCCAATCGTCGGCCGGCAAAGTCACGGTGCTCGAGTTCTGGTTCACCGGCTGCGGTCCGTGTCGCGAAACCTTCCCTCAGCTCGCCAAGGTGCGTGAAAAGTACAAGAATTCAGATCGCGTCGCGATTCTTGGAGTGAGCGTCGATCGGCCGGAAGTCGACGACGCAAAGATTCAAGAGACGGCGGCGGCATGGGGTGCCGGAATCCCCATCGCACGCGACACGGCCGACGATTTCCAAACGGCATTTCATGGATTGGCGACGCCGGCCTTGTTCGTCGTCGGTCCGGACGGCACGGTCCAATACAACGAAGTCGGTTGGAACCCGGCGCTGACGACGGAATTGCCTGACGAGATCGACGCGATCTTGGCCGGCAAATCGACATGGCAGGAAGCCAAGGCGCGCGGCGAGCAGCGTTTGGCCGATTACGAGCGGAAGGCCCAAGAGCCGCCTGCCCCGTTTACCACACTCGAAGATTTACCGGCAACCAAGATTCCTCCACGCGACGAGCCGAAATCGCTCAAGCTCTCGAAGACATGGGATGTCGCCGGACTCAAAGCGCCGGGCAACTTTCTTATCGTCGAATCGGCGGGTGTGGAACCCAAAGTGTTTGTAATGGATGGCCCGCGAACGGTCGTCGAGCTAAACCACGAGGGCAAAATCGTTGCTCGACGCGAATTGGAGATTCCGGAGCAGGCGGTCATAAGCTATCTGCGCACCGCGGTGGACCGAAAGGGGCAACGCTACTACGCCGGTTCAGGCAGTGGCCAACAGCAACTCTTTCTATTCGACGCCAATTGGAAGCTCGTACTAGGTTTTCCCAGCCTCGAGCAGGGAAAGCATGCGGGGATCGGCGACGTCCAGTTCATCGATCTCGAGGAGACAGGCACTCCGCAGTTGGCCGTCGGCTATTGGGGGCTCGTCGGCGTGCAGGCAGTTTCGCTCGAAGGGAAGCGACTTTGGACGAATCGCTCGATGGAATTCGTGCTCTCGATGACGCAAAGCGGGAGCGATTCGAAGGGGATACACAACCTGCTTTGCACGAATAGCCGTGGCTCGCTCGTGCCGATCGACTCCACTGGCGCGGCGCTTCCGGAATGGAGCATCCCCGGTGCGATGCTGGAGACGGCGTTGGCGGCCGAGTTGGGTCGCGACGGCCAAAAATCGATTTGTGCGATCGCCAGCAATGCCGACGGAACGCCGTTAGCTATCGGAGTGGGTCCGCATGGCGAAGATCAATGGCGTTATGTGTTGCCGCGTGGAATCTTTCGCACGCCTGTCGAACGCCTGACGGCCGCCGATCTGGTGGCGGATAAACGCCATTGGCTAATGGCTGGAGCCGACGGATCGATCCATTTCGTGGCCGGCGACGGCACGCCGCTCGATCATTTTCACTACGGCTCGGCGGCCACCGGCCTGGCCGGCGTTCGGTTCGGCGACGAGCGGCGATTGCTTGTTTCCACGGCGAAGGCATTGGAAGCCTGGCGCGTCGAGGCGAAATAGGAACTCTGTTGACCGCTCTGGTACGCCCAGACGCGGTTTGTTAGACTCCCGCCCGCTTTTGGGGGCCTCGAGCCGTTCTGATTCCCGGCCCTCGATCCGAATCGTTCCAATTCGTCTCCATTTAAGGCCGGAGTCGCCATGCGCATCCGTTCGTACGCCACGTCTGCCATCGCCTGCTCAATTCTTCTGGCCGTGGCGTTTGCCTGGAACATGATTGGCCCCGACGCGGACGCCAATCCGCCGTGGCAAATCTTCATGGTCAAGAAGGTCGATGCAGACCCGAGCAAGGCCTACGCGCTCAGCGACGCCAACGGCCCGTGGATGATCATGGCCACGACCTTTCGTGGCGAAAAAGCCGGGGAGCAGGCGAGTCAGATGGTTTTCGAACTCCGCAAGCACTACAAGCTGAATGCCTACACGCACCGGCAGACATACGATTACACGAAGGAAGTGCAAGGCGTCGGGGTAAACCCCGATGGCACGCCCAAGAACATGCACTACGCAAACCGCGAGAAATTCGAGGAAGTCGCGGTCCTTGTGGGTGATTACCGCGGCATTGATGATCCCGAGGGGCAGAGGAATCTCGCCATGCTCAAGCATGCCGAACCGGACTGTTTGAAGACATCCAGCGCGAAGGGATCGGGCAATTCCTTCGCCGAATTGCGGCGGATGTCGCAGCAGATGTTTACCGGCGGTACGATGAAAAGCGGCGGCCCGTTGGCTAGCGCCTTCATGACCACCAATCCGCTGTTGCCGAAGGAGTATTTCGCCCCGAAGGCCGGAATCGACAAATTCGTGCTCGATCTGAATAAGGGCAACGACTACAGCTTGCTCGATTGCAAAGGCCGCTTCAGCGTCAAGATCGCCACGTTCACCGGCAAGATCGTGATCGATCAGCGCAAGATCACCGATATCGAGCACGGCAAGGACATCATGCCGCACGACAAAGTGGACGAGACCGATCCACTCGTATACGCTACGAAGAAAGCTCATGCCCTGACGGAAGCGCTGCGCAAAACCGGGGTCGAAGCCTACGAGTTTCACGATCGATACTCGAGCATCGTCACCGTTGGCAGCTTCAATTCGGTCGGCACACCGCGATCGGACGGCAAGACTGAGATTAATCCGAATATTTACGAGATCATGCGGACCTACGGTCCCGATCCGAAAGCGATGGTGGCCGACGGCGGAGCGGGCGGGCTGGGGCAAAAATCAATCGCCGTGACGATCGACAAAGAGAAGAAATCGGTCCTGCTCGACGTGCAGCCGGTCCCGGTCGAGGTCCCCCGCCGTTCGATCAGCACCGACTATCAGCAAACATCATTATTTCGTTAATGCTAAACTTGGCGGCTATGGCCTCGCTGGTGCTCGGAACGCGAAACCGCAAAAAGGGGGAAGAACTCGCCGATTTGCTCGCTCCCTGGGGAATCGAGCTACACACGCTCGCTAATTTGCCCCAGGCGATCGATGTCCCGGAGGACGGCGACACTTTCGCGGCCAACGCGGCGCTAAAAGCTTGTAAGCAGGCTCAGCATCTTGGGCGATGGGTTCTCGGCGAAGACAGCGGCCTGGCAGTCGACGCTCTCGGCGGCCAACCGGGCGTCTACTCGGCACGATTCTCGGGGCCGGGAGCCACAGACGACTCCAATAATCGCTTGCTGCTCCAACGTATTACCGAAACAGCTTTGGAGCTGCGGACGGCCCACTACGTGTGCCATGCGGTGCTCTCGGACCCCAGCGGAGTGATCCGTGGCGAGAGCGAGGGTGAATGCCACGGCCGAATCCGCTTCACCTCCGCGGGCACGGGCGGTTTTGGTTACGATCCACTCTTTGAGATCGTAGAATACCATCGCACGTTCGGCGAACTCGGCCGGGTGGTCAAAGCCTGCCTGAGTCACCGCGCCCGAGCGATTCGGGCGCTGATCCCGGCGATGACCCGGTTGGTCGATAGTGGGGAATGGCACTAACGCGATTGCCATGCGAGAATGACACCATGCGACGAAACCTGGCCTCGGCGTGGTTCTGGATAGTCATTTACTTGACGGCGATCGGAGCGATCGCCATTTACACTGTCCACGTTCGCAACCAGATGCTTGCTGACGCCAAGGGAATCGCCAAGGACGAACAATCGTGGCAAGATTGGCGCGAAGCGGCATCCAAGCAGGACGGTATCAACGGACCGGTCGAACGAGTCCTTCCACCGAGCACGGAGCCGCCGATGCTCATGTTGATGCGCGATCATTTTGGCGTGATCCTCGGAGCGTCCGTTGTATTTCCCGGTATCATTCTCGGATTCCTGATGCTCGTCGCCCGCGGGGTGCTGATGCGGGCGATCGACGGCAGGCATCCCGAATCGATCGCCATGGGCGACCATCCTGCCGCGTGAACCGCTAGTCGTTAAGCGCCGTTGCCTTCCCGCTTGAACGCCGAGTCGGCTCTGCCACGCGCGTCAGGGCGCGGCGGCGATCTTTAATGCCCGTTGATCGCTTGCTACGAGGCAAGCGACCCCGTGCTCGGGGCCTTCCAGCTCCGGTGACGTGCTTCTGCAACGCGGCTCGGCGATTGGGCAGCGATCCGCGAAGCGGCAGCCGGGATAGACGCGGTCGGGCGAGGGCACGTCGCCGGTGAGAATGGTTCGCCGCCGCTCGCGCTCGATTTTCGGATCTGGAATCGGAATCGCCGACAGCAGCGCCTGGGTGTAGGGATGCAACGGCTGACGGTAAAGCGCCGCGGCATCGGCCATTTCCACGATCCGTCCGAGATACATTACACCGATGCGGTTGGAAATATGCCGCACGACCGATAGATCGTGAGCGATGAACAGATAAGCCAGTCCCAATCGCCGCTGCAGCTCGACGAGCAGATTGATCACTTGGGCCTGGATCGAAACGTCCAGGGCAGAAACCGGTTCATCGCAGAAGATCAGTTTCGGATCGACCGCCAAGGCTCGGGCGATCCCGATCCGCTGCCGCTGACCACCGGAGAATTCATGCGGGTAGCGATTCAGGAACCGGGGATTCAGCCCGACCATGTCCAAGAGCCGCATGACCTCGAGCTTGCGATGCGCCGGCTCGTGCAGCCCGAAGATCTTCATCGGCTCGGCGACGATCCGCCCGACCGTCATTCGCGGGTTGAGCGAGGCGAAGGGGTCTTGAAAGATCATTTGCATTTGCCGGCGATAGGGGCGCATTCCCGAATCGGCGAGCCGGTCGATCCGCCGGCCTTGCCAAAGCACTTCTCCCGAGGTGATCGGCACAAGATTCAGAATTGCGCGCGCCGTCGTCGATTTGCCACAGCCCGACTCGCCGACAAGCCCGAGGGTTTCCCCCTCGCGGATCGTAAAGCTGACGCCGTCGACGGCCCGCACGGCGCCGTGCTCGCGCCGGAGGATCGGCCCACGGACGAAGGGGAAGTGCACGGTCAGGTCGCGAACTTCCAAGAGCGGCGTTGGGGAGGTTGCGGGCAAGTGTCTTGATTTTGGGTTTTCGATTTTGGATTCTAGAATGTCGAAGTCAAACTCTTACGGCGGTCTTCACTTCGTTGAAGCATGCGAAGCGCTGGCCTTCCGCGCCGGGAAACCAGGGCGGATACTCGGCCGTGCAGCGGTCGATCGCGTTCGGGCAGCGTGGGCGGAAGTAGCAACCAGCGGGCAGCGCCGCCAAGTCGGGCGGCTGGCCTTGAATGGGCGTCAACGTCGTCTGGCTGCCGTCGAGCCGCGGGATCGATTTCAAAAGGCCTACGGTGTACGGATGCTTGGGCCGAGCGAACAATTCATCGACCGGCGCTTCCTCGACGAACCGGCCAGCATACATCACGAGCACGCGGCGGCAACTATTGGCCACCACGCCCAGGTCGTGCGTGATGAGGATTATGGTCGTCCCTTCGGCCTTCTGCAATTCGGCCATCAGCTCCAGAATTTGGGCTTGGATCGTCACGTCGAGGGCCGTAGTCGGCTCGTCGGCAATTAGCAATTGCGGTTTGCAAGACAGCGCCATGGCGATCATCACCCGCTGCCGCATGCCGCCTGAAAACTGGTGCGGATAGTCGAACACGCGCCGCCCCGCCGCCGGAATCCCGACGCGTTCGAGCATCTCAACCGCGTAGTCAAGTGCCTGCCGACTTTTGTAGCCGAGGTGCAGCCGAGTCACCTCGGTGAGCTGTTCCGCAACGCTGAGAAACGGATTGAGAGAGGTCATTGGATCCTGAAAGATCATCGCGATCCGATTGCCCCTGATATCGGCAAGCTGTCGGGGGTTGAAGGCAAGCAGATTCTTGCCCTGAAACAAGACGGGGCCGCCACTAATATGCCCCGGCGGCCGCGGAACGAGGCCCATAATCGCCAGGCTGGTAACGCTCTTGCCCGAGCCGCTCTCGCCGACGATGCCCAGCGTTTCACCCTGTCCGACATCGAAAGAAACGCCATCGACCGCGCGCACTATCCCTGAGTCAGTGCGGAATTCGACATGAAGATCGCGAACTTCTAATACCGGTTCGGGCATCATCTATTCTTCAACCGAGGATCGAGCGCATCGCGCAAGCCGTCGCCGAGGAAATTAAGCGCGAAGAGCGTCAAACCCATCGCCAACGAAGGAAACACAAATAGCCACCAAAAAATCTTCACCGGCGTAATCACATGAAATCCTTGGTTGGCCAACAGGCCCCAGGAAACGTTCGGCGCTTGCACGCCGAGGCCAAGAAACGACAAGAACGCCTCGAACAGCATCACCCGCGGAATCGTGAGCGTCAGGTAGACGATAATCACGCTGAGCAAATTGGGGACGATGTGCAAATAGAGAATTCGCCCTTGGTTGGCCCCGATGGTCCGCGCCGCGTCGATGAATTGCTCGTGCTTCAGCGACAACACTTGTCCCCGGACCACTCGGGCCATGGTCAGCCAATAGATGGCCCCAACGACGAGAAAAAAGACCGTGATCCGATCGATCCCAAACGATTCCAACTTTTTCTGAATGTCCTCCTGACTCAAAATCGTAATCAGAAAGATCACGACAAAAATAAACGGCACGCAGTAAAGGACATCGACGATGCGCATCATCAGATTGTCGATCCTCCCGCCGCAATAGCCGGAAACCGCACCGTAGGAGACGCCGATCAATAGCGACACCAGCGTTGCCACCAATCCGACGGCCAGCGAGATCCGCGCGCCCCAGAAGAGCCTGGCCAGCTCGTCGCGTCCCAGCTCGTCGCGACCGCATACACTATTGATCGACCAGCCGCCAAACAGCTTCACTCGTGCCTCGGTCAGCCAACGGTTCACCCGATTGAGGTCGCCGAATTGCGTATCGATCCAGTCACTCCTCTGTTCGGTCGCTGTTCCACCGACCGCGCCGGTTCCGGGCAGCCTTAAGCTATCAATGAACGGCGGCCAGACCGTCGGTGGATCATAGGCCTGCTGAATGTCGATCGCAAACGGCGATTGCAGCGGCAGCAGCGGAGTCAACAGGGCCAAGAGCGAAAGGATGCCAAGAAACCACAACGCGGCAAACGCGATCCGGTTCTTCTTCAGCCGCCGCCAGGCATCGGCCGCCAGCGACGTCCCCTGGATCGCCTCGGCCTCGGCCAGCAGGCGGGCATATCGCTCCAATTCGCTCGACTTGTCACGGTCCGGTTGAGTCATCGTTCTATTCGTCAAGCTTGACCCGCGGATCCAAGATCGTGTAAACAACGTCCACCAGCAAGTTCAATGCAACGAGCAAGGCCGTATCCAGAAGGACCAATCCCATTGCGAGCGTATAGTCGCGCTGGAGCGCAGCTTGAACAAAATGGTAGCCAAGTCCCGGAATTGCAAAGATCATTTCAATTACGATGGAGCCGGTGACAATGCCGGAAATTGCCGGGCCGAGATACGAGACCAATGGCAGCAGCGCGCCTTTGAGCGCGTGCCGCATGATGACGGCGCGCGTCATCAGGCCTTTGGCGTAGGCGGTGCGGATGTAGTCTTGGCCCATGACGTCGAGCATCCCGGTACGGACGAGCCGGGCAACCTCCGCGGCATACGGCGCGCCAAGGCAAAGCGACGGCAAAACCACCTGCCGGAGCGTGCCGAATCCCGCCGCGGGAAAGATCGGCCAGACAAATGCGAAGAGCATGATCGCCAGGCCGGCAATCACGAAGTTCGGCAGAGCAATTCCGATCGTGGCCGCCGACATCAGCGAAAAATCCAAGAACGAACCTCGCCGCACGGCCGAGACCACTCCGGCCGCGAATCCCAGCGAGAGGGCGAAAACGAGCGCCAGCACCCCGAGCGTCGCGGATTTCGGAAACCCGGCCGCAATCACCTCGTTCACGCTAAAATCGCCCAACCGTTGGCTGTAGCCGAGGTCAAAACGTAGGGCGTTGACCAACTCGTCTGCGTATTGCTTCCAAAGCGGATCATCGAGATGATAGCGATGCTCCACGTTTTTCTTGATTTCCGGCGCTAATTTCCGCTCCGCGCTAAACGGGCCGCCGGGCACCGCCCGCATCAGAAAGAAAGAAATCGTGAATACGACCCAAAGGGTGATCGCCATCCAAACCAAGCGCTTGCAAATGAACCAGATCACTGCAAACCCTTGGCTTGGAGAAAACGCTGCCGAGCCGCGGCATCCACGGAAATCCATTTCAGCGGATGGTCGTCCAGAACGGTGTTGTAAAAACCGTGGACGTAGGGCCGCACCATGTTCTTCGTCACTTGTACATAGATCGGAATGACCGGCAACTCGTCCATCAAGATGGCTTCGGCATCGTGCAGTAACTTGAGCCGCTTTTGCCGATCGGTCTCTTGCTTTGCGGACTGGATCAATTCGTCGTACCGTTTGTTGCCCCACCCCGTTTGGTTATCTTCGCCACCCGTGATGAACATACCCAAGAACGTGTTGGGATCGACGTAGTCACCGATCCAGCCCGACCGGCAGACCGTGTAGTCCAAGTTCTGCTGGGCGGCCAGATAGGCATTCCACTCCTGGTTCTGCAATTCAGTGTCGATGCCCAGATTCTCTTTCCACTGCCGCTGGATCAATTCCGCGATCGTTTTGTGCGTTTCCTCTCCGGAATTGTAGAGAATGGGAATCTTTGGAAAACCCGTTCCACCAGGAAAGCCGGCTTGAGCCAACAGCTTGCGGGCTTCCTTCGGATCATACTCACCACAAAGGGCCGGCTCATACGGCATGTATTTTTTAATGATCGGCGGTACCAGACTGCGCGCCGGCACCTCGCCAGCGCGAGTCGCGCCATCAACGATCTCACGTTTATTGATCGCCAGCGCGAGCGCTTTCCGAACGAGCACATTGTCGAGCGGACGCCGCTTGTTGGTAACGTTAACGCGGTAGAAATAGAGCTGAAACGACTGTTCCGGTTGCAAATCGACGGGATACTGCTCGAGTAGTTGTTTAACAATCGTAGACGGAACGGTCTGAATCCAATCGGCCTTGCCTGTGAGATAGAGGTTCAAGGCAGTTGTGTCGGACTCCACGACAATTGCATCAATCGTGTTCAGCTTGACGTTGGCTCGATCCCAATAGATTTCGTTCTTGACGAGGCGAGTTCGTTCCCGGATTCTTCGGCTTTCCAACCGATAAGGACCATTCGTGACAATGTTCTCGGGCTTGATCCAAGCCGGGAAGCCATAGGTCGCCACGCAGCGTGGATTGACCGGGTAGAGCGGAAACATACCGGTCAGTTGCATGAAATACGCGGTCGGGCTTTCGAGCGTCATTTGGTAAGTGTGATCGTCGAGCACCTTGCAGCCGACCTCGGCGAAATCCAAGAGCACCTGTTTGCATCCGTTCGGGCCGTCCCCCGGCTCGAACGTGCGTTTCTTTCCATCGATTTCGACGACGTAGGTCCGCTGCACCGTCGGTTCGTCATCGGATGGCGGCGTCTCCGGAAACGGCGGCGTCACTTTCGCTAACCGCCCTTGGAGCAATCCGCCGCGGGCAAACGGCAGAGCGCTTGCGGGAAGCTCATTCAGCTCGACTTCCACCTGATCACCGGCAGCGACACGACCGGCGTTATATTTTCGGGCATTCTTGACATACCAAAGTTGGTATGCGTACTGAGACCCGGTCATCGGATCGAGCGTGCGACGGTGTGACCAGAGAAAATCCTGCGCAGTGACCGGAGTGCCATCGGTCCATTTGGCATCGGCCCGGAGGTGAAAAGTGTATTGCCGCTTGTCGGGCGAAATCTCCCAGCGTTCGGCGACGCCTGGGAGCGGTCCCAGCGTTTTGGGATCCCAAGAGGTCAATCCCTCAAAGATGCCCTCGATGATCCGCCCTTCAATCTGCCCAGTAACGATCGCCGGATCGACCGATTTGATCTCGGAAGGGTTCACGAACGTGAAATCGGCTGGCGGCTCCGGATGAAATGAAATGGCCCAGACTGTTGCAGCCGTCAGCGCGGCCAGCGCAAGCCAGGCGATCAAGTTGCGGAGGTTAAACGGCATTTCGGAGCGCGGTGCTTGAGCACGGCTTGCTTCGGAGGGTTATGGATAATGCAGTTTAGCTGCTGTCGAATCCCGCCTGCAATCGGCCGCGCCGATGGATATGATTAGTGGATATGTCGTCTGAAAAAGCTACGGCCTTGGTGCTGCACGTCGTCGAGTTCAGTGAGACCAGTAGCGTCGTGACCCTGTTTACGCGGGAATTCGGCAAAATACGGGGACTGGCCAAAGGGGCCAGGCGGCCCAAAGGCCCTTTCGAGTCTGCCCTTGACCTACTGGCCCTATGTCGAATAGTCTTCCTCCGCAAATCATCCGGTGCCTTGGACCTGCTGACGGAGGCCAAGCTCCAACGGCGGTTCCGCCCCCGCGGTCACGATCTATCAAGTCTTTACGCGGGCTATTACGTAGCTGAGTTGCTCTCCGAACTGACCGACGACTACGATCCCCATCCAGAGCTTTTCGACGCGGCGGAAGCCACGCTGGTCGGATTGTCGGACGAGGGACCCGTAGCGTCGTGGATCGTCCGGTTTGAACTCACCGCATTGAGGCTACTGGGGCATTTGCCGTCGTTGGAAGTATGCGTGGAGTGTGGCCGGCCGGTCGAAGCGGCGGGGCGAGTAGCATTTGGGTTGTTGGCCGGCGGCGTCTTGTGCAAGGAGTGCAAATTCGGAAAACGACAAGTTGTTTCGGTCTCGGAGGGAGTGTTGCGAGCCATGATTGCGCTGGCGGACGAAAAAGGTGACCGCTGGCGGCAGCTCGCCATCGATCGCAAGACGGGGGGTGAGTTGCGGGGGGTGCTGAACCATTATCTGACGCATCTATTGGGACATAAACCGCGGATGCACGAGTATCTGACTGGATTAGTTGTGCCTGCGTGAGTTCGCAGGAATCGTAGGGTGCGTCGAGCATAGCGCTGACGCGTCGGCCTGGGAGGTGCGTCAGAGCTGCGCTCGACGCACCCTACGCCGGACGAGCGGCAAACAAACACACGATCGTGGCATAAGGATCATAGGGATGCTAGCCGCCCGGCCAAGTTGTCCAGCGATTGCAGCCCTCTGCATGATCATCTTCAGCGGCTGCGCCGGATTTGGCGGAAATCCGACCGCCGGGCAGCCGTCGCTTCCTGGCGGTAGCGGAGAGGTGGTTTATGAACCACCGGCGCCGCTCTCGATAATTCCATCCGGCGAACCGCGGCCCGAGCCGCCCACCGGCTGGGCACGGTTCACCTTCGACCATTTCACGGAGACGTTCAAGTCGGCGGTCGGCCGCGGCGCTAATGAAAACGTCGCTCGCCTTTATTACAGCCAGGCAGATGATTTGTATCGTCAGAAGAAATACCACGCCGCCGCCGCCAAATACGCCGCCGCCGCCGATCGGCTTCCCGATTCAACGTTGGAAGAGAATGCCCTCTTCTCGGAGGGAGAAGCGTTTTTCTTCGCCAACGAATACTCGAAGGCCAACGATGCTTATGGCGAACTGGCCAAGAAGTATTCCAACACGCGGTTCATGAACATGGCGGTAGCCCGCGAGTTCGTGATCGCCGTTTATTGGGAGCAATATGCGAATTTCAAGCCGCAGTTCGTGTTCACGCCGAACTTCTTCGACAAAACCCGGCCTATGTTCGACACCTGGGGCAATGCCATCCGCGACTACGACCTGGTGCGAATCAACGATCCTCGCGGACCGTTTGCCGACGAGGCCGTCATGCTCACGGCGAACGCGCACTTTCTCAAACATCATTACGAAGAAGCCGACTATTCTTACACGCTATTGCGGAACGAGTTTCCCAAGAGCAAGCATCAACTGGAGGCCCACTTGCTGGGCATCCAAACGAAACTTCGCCGTTATCAGGGACCAGGCTACGACGATCGGCCGCTCAAGGACGCCGAAAAACTTATCGATCAAACGCTGGTTCAATTCGGCAGCGAGCTGGGCGCAGAGCGAGATCGACTCGTGACCTCCAAGGGCGAAATCCACGCCCAAGAGGCCCTGCGAGATTGGAGTGTCGCTCAGTTCTACGAAAAGGGCGAGCACTATGCCTCGGCTAAGCTCTACTACAACGACATCGTTAAAACATATCCGGAGACAAAACTTGCCGAGGCGGCGCAGACCCGATTGGCCACGATCGGTCCCCTGCCCGACGTTCCTCCCGACCGCTTCAAGATCCTGGCCGATATCTTCGATGGTGGCGATGAGGACGCCGTCATCGCACGCCAGTCGGCGCCGGACGGATCAGCGCGCCGCTAACCCGGCCGAGTTCAGAACTCGGATTGCAGACATGCCCCACATGTTCGTTCTTCGTTGTTCATTCGTCATCTGCCTGCTCGCGCTGCTGGCCGGCTGCGCCGGCTATCACGTCGGCAACGCCGGGCTGTTTCCGCCAGACATCCACACCGTCTATGTGCCAATGTTCGAGTCGGAGAGCTTTCGCCCTAATCTCGGCGAGCAATTGACCGAGGCCGTCTGCAAAGAGATCGAGAACCGGACACCATTCAAGGTCGTTGGGACCCCAAATGCCGACAGCGTGCTTACTGGCAAAATCACCGGCGACACGAAGCACGCACTATTCCGCGAGCCGAATAACGAAGCCCGCGATATTGAAATGGGGATGATCGTCCGAGTTTCCTGGGCCGATCGCCGCGGGAATATCGTCCGCGATGGACAAGTCCCCCTGCCGCCGGAAATGGTCGATACGAACCAGACGGCGCGAATCATTCCGGAGTTCGGCGGTTCCACGGTAGCTGCCGAGCAGGAGATCATCAAACGGCTGGCGAAGCAGATCGTCGATCTGATGGAAGCGCCGTGGTAGGTGAACGGCGAATTTCTAACGACGAATGTCAAAAAAATGACGAATGCCAGGATGACGAAGCGGTAGAATGAACCTTTGCCCGTGGTCCATCGTCATTCGTGCTTAGGCATACTTTCGACCTTCGTCATTCGACCTTCGTGATTCAGTTTGGCAGATGGCATCTCATCCGAATTCAACAGCAGCGCGCTTTCCAGCCCGCGCGGACCATTGGCGGCTTCGCACGAAGACTCTCGCGCTTTCACGTCGGCCGTTGCTGATGGGCATCGTCAATGTCACGCCCGACAGCTTCTCCGACGGTGGGAAGAATCTGGACCCGGTCG
>DASZFO010000115.1 GCA_035939775.1 Pirellulales bacterium
ATAGTCCGCCGATCTCAAAGGTCCTGCTAAAAGAGCTATCAAGTTCAAGGACGCCGCCATTAATCGACGTCAATCCAGCCGGAGTGGAATCCAACAGTAACGTGCCGCTGCCGGTCTTCATCATTCCCTGAGTCCCGCCGAGGTCGGCGGTTATAGTTACCGTCTGATTGTTGACTTGAACCGTTGGCGTGCCCGACGAAGTCGCAAGCGTAATGGCGTTAGCCGCGCCGCCGTTATTGTCGACCGTCCAATTATTCGACGGCGTCGTGTCGCCGAAGATGAGCGTGCCGACCGTGCGCAGGCCGTTGAGATGGACCGTGTTGTCGGCCGTCAGGTCAAGCGTGCTGAAATCGGCGACTGCATCGGTGCCGTCAGCAACGACGCCACCGGACCAATTGCT
Source organism: Pirellulales bacterium (assembly GCA_035939775.1). Lineage (NCBI taxonomy): Bacteria > Pseudomonadati > Planctomycetota > Planctomycetia > Pirellulales > Pirellulales bacterium. Next base: position 401 of record DASZFO010000115.1, read on the forward strand.
CGGATCTGACCAGAGGCCTCCGGTTGTCGAATCGATCCAAATACCGTTGGTTCCCGCGAGTGCGTCGGCCGAAGAAGCTCCCAACAATAAAGCGAAGATAAGGACGAATTGGCTTCGGCGAAACTCGAATCGATGCAGCCGCGCGGAACGTGTTCTCGGCGAACCACGCTGCGTTCCCGCCGCCGCTGGGCGGGGGCCGATTAGGTCCTGAATCTGGCACATGAGCGTTCTCCTGAAATAAGAAATGGATGAAACAGAAAACGTTGAAACCGAGATATGAAGGAAGCATAGGAATTACTCTGAGAAATAAAATAATGGATGCGGGCCTGAAGGCTAAAGCGCCGACAGCGCAGATTGGCGTGATCAGTTGAATCGCTGCGTTTTGAATTGCTGCGTTGCGAATCGCAGGGTCGCGACTCGGGGATTGGCGTGGCAACGCAGGCCTAGTTCGCGATTCAACGGGTCACCGTTCAGCCGCTCGCAGCCGACGGTGATTCACGAACCCGAAGATCATGCCTCGCAAGAAGCCAACCCCTACGGCTCCGAATATAGCCGTTTGCATCGGCGACTGCAAGCGCCGCGAATGAGACGGATGATGTCATCTCGCGAGGGGCAGTGCCGGTCCGTCGGACCTTGGAAATCCAATCTGGTCGTGTCGCACCCCAACCTGACGGTTTGGGGCTATTTCCTGTCGGGCGATCCGGCCCTGAGCATGCTGCTCCGGTTCGCAAGCGAACCGGCTAACGATCATCTTCCTTCCTTCGTACTTTGTACTGCGCATTTCGTACTTATTGCAGCGACCGATTCCGCCCGCTGCGCCTGTCTCCCCTACGACTACTTCGGCATTATCCCGGCGCCGGTGGCGAGATGTGGGGCAGGAGCGCGGCGTCGTCGCGGAGCGCGGTTTTGGCGCGGAAGACGACCACGGAGACGGGTTGAAGTTCGTAGGTTGCTTTGGTCGGCTCGCCTTCGGCGGCGTCTTCGCGGGCCGTGTCGAAAACGAGTTCCCACGAGGTCTCTTCGCCGGTCGGCGGGAGCTTGAAGGAGATCGGTTTGCCGTGGTCGGCATTGTAGAGCAGGAGCATCGTGTTGCCGGTGATCGTTTCGCCGTGCTCGTCGACATCGATGATCCGGCCAAAGAGTTGAACGCCTAGACAGCGCACATTGGCGCTGGCCCATTCGGCGTCCGACATTTTGTTTCCGGCCGGATTAAGCCACATGATCTCCGGGCCGTCGGACGATTGCTGCAAGTTTTGACCGTGGAAGAATCGCCGGCGATGGAAGACCGGCTCGGCATGGAAGAGGGCGATCACGCGGTGCACGAACTTCAGCAGCGCAAGTTGCTCGGCGTCAAGGTCCCAATGGAGCCACGAGAGTTCGTTGTCCTGGCAATAGGCGTTGTTGTTGCCGCGCTGCGTGTGCCCGAATTCGTCGCCGCCGAGGAGCATCGGCGCGCCCTGCGAGAGCAAGAGCGTGGCGAGCATGCTCCGCTTCTTCTTTTGCCGCAGCGCGCGGATTGCCGGATCGTCGGTCGGGCCTTCCACGCCGCAGTTCCAGCTCAGGTTGTCGTTCGTGCCGTCGCGGTTCTCCTCTTTGTTCGCCTCGTTGTGCTTGTCGTTGTAGGAGACCAGATCGTGCAGGGTGAAGCCGTCGTGGGCCGTGACGAAGTTGATGCTGGCGTGCGGGCGGCGGTTGCTCCATTCGTAAAGATCGCTCGAGCCGCAGATCCGCGTGGCGAATTCCGAGACCACCCCGCCGTCTCCCTTCCAAAATCGCCGGATGCAATCGCGATACTTGCCGTTCCATTCCGACCACAAGGCCGGGAAATTCCCGACCTGATAGCCTCCCTCGCCCAGGTCCCACGGCTCGGCGATCAGCTTGACCTGCGAGATCACCGGGTCTTGATGGATGATGTCGAAAAATGCCCCCAGCTTGTCCACTTCGAGCAGCTCGCGGGCCAGCGTGCTCGCCAGATCGAAGCGGAAACCGTCGACGTGCATGTGCCGAATCCAGTACCGCAGGCTATCCATGATCATCTGCAAGACGCGCGGATTCCGCATTTGAAACGTGTTGCCGCAGCCGGTGAAATCCTCGTAGTAGCGCGGGTCTTCGTGAGAGACGCGGTAGTACGAGGCGTTGTCGATGCCGCGGAAGGAAAGCGTCGGGCCAAGCTGATTGCCTTCGGCCGTGTGGTTGTAGACCACGTCGAGGATGACCTCGATCCCCGCCGCGTGCAGGTTCCGCACCATCGTCTTGAATTCGCGGACGGTTTCGGCGGCGCCGGCGACCGAGGAGTAGCCCGGCTCGGGGGCAAAGAAACCGAGTGTATTGTAGCCCCAATAATTCACCAGTCCGCGATCGACGAGATTGCGATCATCGACGTGGTGATGCACCGGCTGCAGCTCGACGCTGGTGATTCCCAGCGTTTTGAGATAGCGAATGGCAGCGTCGGAACTCAGGCCCGCATAGGTGCCGCGAAGGTTCTCCGACACTTCGGGATGCAGCTTGGTAAAACCCTTGACGTGCATCTCGTAGATGATCGCCTTGTTCCAGGGAACTTGCGGGTGGCGATCGTCTCCCCAGGTGAACGCCTCGTCGAGCACGGCGCCCAAGGGGGCGAACTTGGCGTTGTCGCGTTCGTCGAACGAGACGTCCGCATCCGGATCGTTCAGTCGATAGCCGAACATCTCGTCGGCCCAGTGCGCCCGGCGGGCAATCGCCTTGGCATAGGGATCGAGCAGAACCTTGTGCGGATTGAAGCGATGCCCTTCGGCCGGCTTGTAGGGTCCATGAACGCGATAACCGTAGACCTGCCCGGGCAGCACATCGGGGAGATAGGCGTGCCAGACCATGTCGGTCTGCTCGCGCAGCGCGATACACTGCGATTCCTTCTCCGCCTCGGGATGATCGAACAGGCAGAGTTCGACCTTCGTCGCGTGCTCGGAATAGAGCGCGAAATTCGTCCCGCTGCCGTCCCAAGTGGCCCCCAACGGATACGGTCGTCCCGGCCATACGCGCGTCGCCATGCGATCTCACCAGAATGTGTTGCTTTGCAAAGACGCCGAATCGCCGGCGAACTGCGAGTCTAAGTCCCGCCGGTGTCACGGTCAACCAGGCTCGCTCCAAAGCACATCGTTCAAGAAAGGCGCGTAATGCGTGATCGTGTTGGCTGCCATCTGGAAATGGGCTAAGATAACAGCATGAACGAAGTTACTCGAAGTGTCGCCGAGATCGAGCCGGCAGACCGCCGTGCGCTGGAGCATGTGTTCGGGCTGCCCCTTCGCGACGATCAGCAGGTGGTAGTGCGGGTCGAAAGTCGATCGGTGTCAGAGGAACCGACGGCCAACGGCGATCAGGAGGCCGCTGACGACACGATATTGCCTGATTGGTGCAATGTATACGATGGTCTCTCAGACGATGAGATTGCCGCAATTGAAAAGGTGATGTTACCCCGCGCCGACCTCACGCGCGCCTCCGAGTGACGGCATGGCAGAGGTCTACGTCAGCACGGATATCGAGGCCGACGGGCCGATTCCAGGTCCGAATTCCATGCTCAGCTTTGGCTCGGCCGCATACTTGGCCGACAAGACATTACTCGGTACGTTCACCGCCAATCTATTGACGTTGCCGGGGGCGGCAGGTGATCCAAGAACGATGGCGTGGTGGAAGGACCGGCCGGAAGCATGGGCTGCTTGCCGCGCCAATGCGCGTGATCCCGCTGGGGTAATGGCCGACTATCTCGCCTGGCTAAAGTCGCTGCCTGGCAGACCGGTGTTTGTCGGTTATCCAGCAGCCTACGATTTCATGTTTGTCTATTGGTACTCAATTCGATTTTCCGGAGAGAGCCCATTCTCACACTCAGCCCTGGACCTGAAAACATTTGCCATGGCAACGATGGGAACCGAGTACCGCGAGTCAGTTAAGCGAAATATGCCTAAGGAATGGTTCGATCGATTGCCGCACACTCATATCGCAGTCGACGATGCGATTGAGCAAGGCGCGTTGTTCTGCAACATGCTGGCGGCGCGAGAACAGCAGCGCGGCCGATAACAGGCATGACGTGTTTGCAAGTCAGCGCTCAAGTGCGTGAATGCCGCGCGAATCCGCGTAACTTTTTCCAATCGATGATCGCGACCCACGCCTTCTCGTCGGCGGAGAAATGCACCGTTCCGTCGGCCTCCAATTCCTCGTCGTGAAGCACTATTGGAAGACCCTCGCGAAGTTCGAGGCCTTGGCGAGACAAATCGTCGGTCGTTCCGGCACAATTCAACCGCAAGCAGCCGCGCGGGTCCGCGTTGTTAAAGTCTGCATAGATAAGTGGCAGGTTCATGGTTTCTCACGGCTGCTGTTTGGACGGATTAGGTACCGTTGGTGAAAGTAATTGGCTAACTCGGTTCGGACTCAAGCCCGTCAACGTAGCGTGGTTAGGGCTCTTTCCCATGGTGCGGATTACGTCTCCGCCGGCCGCGCGGACCTTCCCAACATTCGTAACTCCGATCTGTCCGTGAGGAATGGCTCCGGCCAGTTGCTCGACTGACAACCCAGAAGCAGACTCAACCGACACACCGGTGACGCCGCTCGGGTGCATTCCGATTGCACGGGCGATATCTTCCGGTCGATTGCGGCCTCCACGAACAACAAAGGCATCCTCCTCTATCAAGTTCATTTTACCACGATTGTCCGGCCTAAGCTAATCGAAGTCCGTCACTCACCAAGAGCGCAACGGGGAAGCATTCTAGCACTTCGCCGAGATTGAGCGACCTTTCGGCGTTGGTGCCTCCGTTGCGGCGGCTGGTGGCGTGCATGTCGCCGGTGATCGCGTGCCGCCAGCGCGCGGGGGCGCCGCTGGGAAGCTGTAGCGTCGTCTCGCGCCACCAGCGCCCTTCGGGCCATCCCGGGGCGTCGCCTTTTCGTGAGTCGGCGGCGTTCGTTCGTTCGCCGGACGTTTGCCAAGCGCCGAGCGCCATTCGCGGCGCGATGCACAGTGACCATTTCCGGCCGGCCACGCGCGCGAAGGCGCAAACGCTCTCTTCGCGATCTCCTTTCGCCGCGAGGGGAATATATTCGCCGTAGAACAGTTCCGGGTTCGCGCGGCGGAATTGGAGCGCTCGCCAGATCACCAACATCTTGATCCGCTCGTCGGGCCACTTCCGCAGCAGTTCGCGGGCAAGCCCGCCGGAATCTTTCTCCCACTCGCCGGCCAGCCAGGCGAGCGTTTCTTGTCGGCGGCGGAAGTCGACGGGCCTGCGGTTGTCGGGATCGACCAGGTTGAAGTCCCAGAATTCGCTCCCCTGATAGAAATCGGGCATACCAGGAGCGCAAATCTTGACCAACGTTTGAGCGAGAGAATTCACGTAGCCGGCGTCCGCGATCGAACGGACGAAAGCATCGAGATTCTTGACGAACGGGGATTGCCAGTCCGCGAGAATCGCCCAGACAAATGCCGCCACCGCCTGATCGTACTCTTGATCGGGGCTCAGCCAGCTTGTGTGTAGCTTGGCCTCGTGCAGGGTCTTCTCGACATAGGCGACCAACCGCTCGACATATTTCGCACGGGCCGGCTCTTCGAGCCGTTCGGTCGGCCAGGTGCCGGCAAGCGTCTGATAGATCAGGTGCTCTTCGTTCGGGTCGGGGATCGGGAGACCGTCCGATTCTTTCCGAAGAGCGGCGTTCAGCTCGTGCCAGCGTTCGACGGCCGCACTCCACGACTCCGGCGTCTCACTCAGCACGTTCAGCCGCGCCCGAAAATCCTCGCCGCGCTTCGTGTCGTGCGTGCCGGTAGCCGACATGTCGTCGGGCCAGGCGGCCTGGCGCTCGAGGATGCGGCGGTGGAAATGCTCGAGATTCACCGCCGGGGAGACGGGATCGCCGCCGACTTCGTTCAGCGAAGCGAGCGGATAGAAGCGATAAAACGCCGTGTCCTCGAGCCCCTTCGCCGCCACCGGGCTGGTGACTTGTTGGAACTTGAGGACAAAGTCGCGCCGCTGCGCGCGGTGAGCCTCGGACAACCCCGCCGGATCCTCCAAGAGCAGCACCGAGGCGATGAAATCGAAGAACGACGGGCTCATGGCCGCGTTGCGGCGGCGGGCCTGGCGAACCGCCTCTTGAATCCGGCGGCGGTCCTCCTCGCGCACCTCGTCCACCCCCGGCCGGATGTACGTGCGATATACCTGAAAGCTGGCCACTACGTCGCGCAGCGCCCGATAAAGCGAAGGCCGCGTGAAATCGCGCGACCAGCGGTGCTGATCGGCAATTTGCATCAACTGATTCGAGAGCACGTAGAGTTCGCTGGAGAGCGACGTGGCAAGGATCGTCCGCTTGCTCTCGAAGAGCACCTGGGCGAAGGTGTCGGCCTGCTGCGTGAAGCGAATGTAAGCGTCGCGCAGCCGCGTGACGCCGCGGCGATCGACGAACAGGCCGTTCAGCAGATTCAGGAAGCCATAGCCGGTCGTCCCTTGCACGGGCCAATCTTTGTGCAACGCTTCGTTGTGGCCGAGGATTTTCTCGACGACGATGTAGCGTGGAGTTCGCGTGCTAGGTTGCGTTTCCGATGTCGGCAATTTCGGGCCGGGTTTTCCGTTCGCGGCGATCTCGGTGCTCGCCTCGCCCGCGCTTTCAGCGCAATGACGAAGGTCCTCCAGATACTTCTGCGGATCGCGCAGCCCGTCGGCATGGTCGATCCGCAGGCCCGTCACCCAGTTGCGTTCCACGTACTGAAAGACTTTTTCATGCACCGCGCGAAAGACCTCGGGGTCCTCGACGCGGATGGCGGCCATTTCATCGACGTCGAAGAATCGTCGATAGTTGATCTCGTCGGTAGCGACGCGCCAGTAGCAGAGGCGATACGGCTGCTGGTCGAGAAACGCTTCCAAGCGATCGAAGCTGGCCGGTTCGCCGCGCCGGCCATTGAATTCGACGAGCGTCGCGGCCAGCGCGTCGCGAGTCTCGGCGCTATTAGTGACCAGATTGGCCAACCGCCGCCGCGCGATCTCCTTTTCGCGATAGCGTTCTTGAATCGCCTCGGGCGTGGATTCTGTCCGCGGCGGGAGATGGTCGAGCGCGGTGATCACGCTTTCCAGTTCCATCCGCTGCGGATGCCCCGGCTCGAGCGGCGGCGGTAAATGTTCGAGCACCCGTTTGAGGATCGGCACCCAGGTGAGATGATCGGTCGGCAGTCTCCGGTGGTAGTAGCGGATCAGGAACCGCTGATCCTCGTAGATCAGTTGCAATTGCTCGTCTTCGAGGACCTTGCCGAACTGGTCCCCTAGGATCGCCAGCAGCACCTTGCCGTGGAGCGCCTCTTTCGGCGGCGTCCAGTCGATATCGAAGAAGCGGGCATACGGCGAGCATGGGCCGTTTTCCAACACATCCTGCCACCATCCGTTGTGCGGATCGTCGATTCCCATGTGATTGGGAACCAGGTCGATCAGCATCCCCATCCCGCGATCGCGCAGCTCCTCGGCCAGACGCTGGAAATCCTCTTCCGTTCCGAGTTCCGGATCGAGTCGGCCGTGATCGACGATGTCGTAGCCGTGGGTGCTGCCGCGGCGCGAGCGGAAGAATGGCGA
>DASZFO010000116.1 GCA_035939775.1 Pirellulales bacterium
GAAGTCGTCGAGTTCATCGATTCGGCCGAGTTGCTGAAGCGCGCTGGCGGCCTGGCTCAAATCCTGATCGACCAACGCCGGATCGTCGGCCGGATCGAGCGCCAATTGGCGAAATCCCTCGAAAGCATCCTTGAAGTTGCCGGCAGCAAGCTGCTTCTTGAGCGCGGCGCGGTTTGGCTGGTCCGCGGGCCTTTCCGACAGCGCAGCAGAGACCGATAGCGCGACGACTGCGATGGCGACCGTGATTGTGCGCGGCTTCATGAAATGCATAGGCGCGGCGGGGGCAAACCCAATACGGGCCGACAAATACCGACATTTGGACGCTGCGCCTTGCTCGGAAGTTCCGAGGTCGGCGGCCGGGAAAATGAGCGCAAACCCATCTTCGGGGATCATGCCGGAAGCGGGCTAAAGCATGATCCAATCGAGAAACTCGACGGGACCGCGACCGTGGCCTAGAATCGGGTTATAAACAGGCGCGCCCGGCATCGCAAGGTGGAGTTGAAAGCCGATTTGCTGTGGACTTTTCTGATTCGTCCGATGACAGAACTATTTGAATCGCCGCCGCGTCTATTCTCTTGTCACCCGGGGCAATTTTAGGTGACAATCGGGGCTACGGGTGGAGGGTGATCGCCGGATGCTGCGACGAATGCGGCCTCGGATGATCGAACATCCGCCTGAGTCGACTGGGCTGGGCAAGAAAAGTTGTAAGTTGCAGGGGTCAGCGTGCCGGAATCATTTAACCCATATTCGCGATGGCTCGGAATCGAGCGGGCTGGTGGGCCATCGAGTCATTATGAACTCTTGCGGATCGCCCTGTTTCAATCAGACCCGCAAGTGATTTCGGCGGCCGCGGACGCGCAAATGGCGAAGATCCGCGGAATCCGTCCCGGCGATCACGCCGCCGAGTGGCAGCAGGTGCTCGACGCATTGGCAGCGGCCAAAAAATGCCTTTGCGATCAGCAGCAGAAGGCCCGCTACGACGAAGCGCTGCGGCAGCGACTAGCCAAAAAATCTGGCGAAGCGTCGCAAAATTCTTCAGCCAAAGCCGAGCAGAAACGGGACGCATCGCCGACTTCCCCCACGCCCACCGGGCCCGGCAAGAATCTGTTGCCGCCAGCGAAGCCGGGCATCCAGAAACCGTCCGCACAGGCGGCCGAAGTCGAGGAGCAAAAGCCCAAACCGCTCAACCCACTGCCGCCGAGACGAGCTGCCCAGGCGACAGCTCCTGCCGGGCCGTGCGCTGGAAGTTCTCCCACGCCGATCGCTTCCGCAATTGTTCCCGCAGGCTTTCCCGATCTGCCTCTTCCCAGCGCCCCGGTTCCGCAACAACCGTTTGCCGGTCCCGGCGGGCCACGAGGCGCTGGGGGCGCAGGAACGATGCGCGAACTGCCAAGTGCGATGCCGGCAATGCCTTTGCCGGCGACCTCGGTGCCGACGACGATGCTGCCGAGCGCCGTTCCGAGCTTCCCGGCCGCGGGTCCGGCCGGCCAAGAGTTTTTCGACAGCCTCGTGCAGGGGCCGGCAGCGCCGACGGATGAAACTGATCTCAACGACCGACCAGGTGCCGCCCGGTCGCCGACAAACGGTGCATCCACGAATTCGGAAGCCGAACTGGATGCGGTGGAGTTGATCGGAGAGTTTCGATCGCGGCCAACGAATCCGATTCGAACTAAGCAGAACTCCTCACAATTCGCGCTGGTTGGCGTGGGCATCGCGATCGCGTTGGCAATCGTGGTCGGCGCAGTTATCATCGCCAATGGAAATCGTCGCGGAGAAGACACGGTCGCGAATGCGTCGTCCGACTCATCGACGGGAGATGGAAGCCCCTCCAATTCCGCCAAGACGGCGGCGCAGAGCACATCGACACATTCGGAAAAGCCGAGCGATCTGCAAGAGAAGTCGCGGCCGCACGTCGATCCGGCAGTGCCACCACCCAGCGTTCCTCCGGCGCAGACGACGTCAGAGGCGGATCCGCTGCCGAAGCCACCCTCGGTGAAACCAGCGACTCCGACGCCCGAGCCGCCCAAGCCGGCGCCGGTCGATCCGGCCCAGGCGGCGAAGCTGCGCCGCCTGCTTGCTAACGCGCGCGCGAAACTGGGCGAGCGAAAGCAGGCTGAGGCGAAGAAACTGATCGCGTTGGCATCGCAGTTGGCCAACACCCCGGAAGAGCAGGAACTGGTCGACCGTGTGGATGCGCTCGAAAAATACGTCGGCGAGTTCTGGTCGGCCGTGCGCGACTCGCTTAAGGCGTTGAAGCCGGCCGACGAGATCGACGTCGACGATTCGACGAAAGTGATCGTCGTGGAAGCGAGCGCCGACACGCTGACGATCCATCTGGGCAATGCCAACCGCCGCTTCACAGTGAGCCAGATTCCCAGCGGTCTGGCCGTCGCGCTGGCTTGGCGCTCGCTTGACGCCAATAAGCCAGAGAACAAGATATTCATTGGCGCCTTTCATTTGGTCGATCCCAAGACCGGCCGGCAGTTCGCCAAGCAGGACTGGAATGAGGCGGCAGCGGCCGGCGTGGATGTGAAGAACCTGTTGCCGCTGCTCGAACCGGACCCGAAGGATGCAACGCTGCCGGACGCGAAGTCGTCGGATTTGGCCATCGTCCCCGATCCCGGGGCGCTAGCGACCGCGGAGCAGAAGATCAAGGATGAAATGGGCAATGCCTTCTCGGACGCCACTTCGTCGTTAAAGAAATACGAACTCGCCAAGAAGCTCATTGAGCAAGCCGAGTCAACCGACGCCGCCGCACGCCGGTATGTCATGTGGCGCGAGGCCCGCGATTTGGCCGCCGACGCCGGACAACCGGCTACGATGATTCAAGCGGTCGATCATTTGGGAGGGCAGTTTCGCATCGACCCGCTCGATATGAAGGCCGATGCGTTGGCCAACTTTCCTCCAAAGACCGGCGCTGCGGCGCGAGCCGTCAACGAAGCGGCGCTCAAGCTGGTCGATGAAGCGTTGGCCGCCAAGCGGCGGAGCCTGGCCGATCGCTTCGCTCAAATCGCGATCGAGGCCGCAAAGGCGACGAAGAGCATCGAATTAGTCCGCAAGACGCAGCAGCGGTCACTGGAAATCGAGAAAATGGCCAAACCCGACGCCGCGCCGGGTTCTTAGTCCTTTTTCACCTCTTGAGTTTGGGGTTCGACGCTTTTTGTAGCTAGCCGCAGTCTGCGGGAGCAAGATGCTCCCGCTACGACCAGGCCAACCGGAAAGCCTAGGTTTGACGGAGCACCAGACCTCCTCGGCCGGTTCTGTGAATCGGCATAGCTCCTCGCGAACGGTTCTGGGATATAATCATGTTCAGATTATCTCGTTTGCCGACCACGTTCGTCATTCGGCGCTCTGCCGCTTGCCATGTCTCAAATTGCACTTTTGCCCGAGCTTGATCACGAGGCGATCGTGCGGCGCGGGCGGCGATTGGCGTATTGGACGCTCTTTTTCACGGCCATCGAGGCGGGGTTGGGCCTTTTTGCCGGCGAGCGGGCCGCGAGCACTGCCCTGATCGGGTTCGGGGTGGACTCGCTCGTCGAAGTCTTTTCCGCCGGCGTCGTGCTCTGGCGGTTGCAAGTGGGCGAGCATGGCGCGCGGCGCGAGCGGATGGCATTGCGGCTGATCGGCGCGAGCCTGCTGCTCTTGGCCCTTTATGTCGCGATCGAAGCCGCATCGCGCCTGCTTGCCGGCCAACACGCGGAGGCGAGCTACCTGGGCCTGGGAACCGCCGTCGGCTCGCTCGTCGTCATGCAATGGCTCGCCAGATCGAAGCGGCGCGTGGCGGCCGAACTGGAGAGCGGCGCGGTTCATGCCGACTCGCTACAATCGGAGATCTGTTCTTACCTGGCCGCGATCCTTCTGGCTGGGCTGGCGCTGAATGCGCTTTTCGGCTGGTGGTGGGCCGATCCGGCTGCCGCGCTCCTCATGGTGCCCCTGATCGCGCGCGAAGGCTTCGACGCCTGGCGCGGCCAAACCTGCGCATGCAGCCACATCCCGCACGCGCATTGACACTTTTCATTGGTGATTTGGCGGTCATCATCCGATCCCGCGATTCCGGTCAATCCTTTCTGGTCTCGTTGGACAGGATTAACAGAATTTACGGGATTGGCTGTTTCTAAAGCATCCCCTCAAGTAAACGTTCGAGTTCATCATCGGGAATCTCGCGCGGGTTGCCGCTCATGCTATTTCCGCGCGACTCGGCGACGAGCGCCGAAATCTGCTCGGCGCGAACGTTTAGCGCGCTCAACCGGTTGGGAATGCCGACCGCCCAGCAAATCTGAACGATGCGGTCGATGAATTTGTCCGCCGCCTCGGCATCATCTGCCGGCGGAACTGCGCCCCGGCTGACTGCCCGTTCAAGCATCGCCAATTCAGCGACCGCGACGTCCCGATTCGCGCGCAATGCCGTCGGCAGCATGACCGCGCAGGCTAGCCCGTGCGGCACATTGCAAAGCACGCCGAGCGCGGCGGCCACCCCATGTGCCATACCGAGACCGGAATTTGCCAGCGCCATCCCAGAAAGCAGAGCGGCGTGGGCCATTGCTTCACGGGCTGAGCGAGATTCACCGTTTTCAACTGCCTCGACGATCGCCGGCAGCGCCAATTCCAGACCGTGCACTGCCAGCGCCCGCGGAATCGGCTGCGCGCGGCGCGAGATGGTGCTTTCGATCAATTGCGTGATCGCATCCATGCCGGTCTGAGCCGTCACATCGGGCGGCACGGTCACGGACAGTTCCGGATCGACGAGCACGACTCGCGGAATCATCTGCTCCGACCGCAGGCTCTTCTTGAACGGCGGATCGCGCGACGAGATGACCGCGTTTTTCGTGGCTTCGCTCCCCGTGCCGCCGGTCGTCGGCATGGCCAGCACCGCCAGCGGGGACCGTTCGATTTTCAGCCCGCGCCCGACCCCTTCGAGAAAGTCCCGGACCGACGCCCCGCTGCCATTCGTCGCCATCGCGGCGGCCGCTTTTCCGAGATCGATGGCCGACCCGCCGCCGATGGTCAGCACGAAATCCCCGTCCCCCGCCTCGTGCGCCATGAGCGCCGCGGCCGCGCGATCCACATCGCCGATCACCGGCTCACGATGAATCTCCGCAAGCCGAATCGGTTCGACGCCGGCCGCGCGCAGGGCGGCCAGCAATTCATCAATCACACCGTCCGCCGCGAGCCGCCCAGCGCCGCAAACAACAAACGCCCGTCGTCCCAAATCACGAGCTAGCGCACCAACTTCACGGCGCCGCCCCCAGCCAAACACGGTTTTGGGTGGGACGAGGAAATCGTAATGGATTCTTGGCATGGGATTGACCGTTTATCGGCGTCCAGTCTAAGACGCTCTGGTTGAACAGGCAACTTCGTCGATGGCTGTCACGTGTTTGCCTCGCTAGAATAGACACTAAGAGTCATTCCGCGTCGTGGCATTCCATTTCTTATCATGCAGATTGCATCCGTAATTGTTTCGGTTTCAGCGGTGGTTTTCGTCGCGGCCGAACACGGCGAAAACGAGTTGGCAGCACCGCTGATCGCGGCGATTAGAAACGCCGGGCCGATTGGTGCTGGGCAGAATGAAGTGACTGAAGCTTGGCGGAATCTAGCGGCCGTGGATGTGGGGCGCTTGCCGGAGGTTTTGGCGGGCCTGGATGACGCCGGGCCGCTGGCGGCCAATTGGATTCGTAGCGCGGTGGATGCGATTGTTGAGCGAGCGGAGGCAGAACCCTCGCCTCGGCCCTCTCCCATTGGGAGACGGACTGCCGCCGATACGCTACCGCGGGAGGCGCTCGAGCGATTCCTGATTGATACCACGCACGCGCCTCGTGGGAGGCGGTTGGCCTATGAAATCCTGTTGCGCGGCGATCCGAGGCTCGCGGATCGCGTGTTGCCGAAAATGCTCAATGATCCGAGCTTGGAAATGCGGCGCGATGCGGTCGCCCGAGTGTTGGCCGAGGCGGATAAGTTGGCGGCGGCAGAGCCGGAGGATAAATCGACGGTCATCGCGGTTTATCAGAAGGCGCTCGACGCGGCACGGGACTTGGATCAGGTGAATCGTGCCGCCGATCGGCTGCGGCAATTGGGACAAAAGGTCGATTTGCCGCGGCATTTCGGATACATCGCGGCTTGGCACATTATCGGGCCGTTCGACAATCGGGAAAAGAAAGGACTCGCCGTCGCATATCCTCCCGAGCGCGAGAACGATTTCGCCGCCAGCTACCCCGCCCAAGAAGGCGACGTAAAGTGGCGTAATTACGCTACGACGGACGAATTCGGCCAAGTCGATTTGAATCGCGCGGTTGGCAAGCACATGGGCGCCGCGGCCTACGCGGCCGCCGAGTTCAATAGCGACCGCGATCGCCCGGTCGAACTGCGGCTGGGGACCGAAAATGCCTGCAAGCTCTGGCTCAACGGCAATCTTCTCTTGACGAGCGAGGTTTATCATTCATTCACGAGCATGGATCAATTCGTCGGCCGCGGAACGATGAAAGCCGGCCGAAATGTGATCCTCGTAAAGATCTGCCAGAACGAGCAGACGGAAGAGTGGGCGCAGGTCTGGCAGTTTCAGCTCCGTGTCTGCGATCCGACGGGCAACGCCATTCTGTCTAGGGAGAAGTAACGAGTGACGCGACTCTCGACGTTTATTTGCGGTTTTTGCCTGTGCTCCTCGATCGCGACGGCTGCCGATTGGCGGCAGTTTCGTGGAACCGATACGAATGGTGTCGCCGACGGGACCGATTTGCCGACGCATTGGAGCGAAACTGAAAATGTCGCTTGGAAGGTGGCATTGCCGGGCAAGGGACCATCGAGCCCGATTGTCGTCGCTGGGCAAGTGATTGTCACTTGCTCGAGCGGCGCGCTTCAGGATCGGCTGCACGTATTGTCGTTCGATGCCGGCAGCGGCAAGCGGCAATGGGAGCGACAATTCTGGGCGACCGGGCGGACGATGTGCCAGCCCACCACCGCAGTGGCCGCCCCGACGCCCGCCAGCGACGGAATGCGCGTCTTCGCGCTGTTCTCGTCGAGCGATCTGGTTTGCCTCGATTTGAAGGGCAACGTGCTATGGTTTCGCGGATTGCAATTGGAGCATCCGGCGGCTGGGAATGACGTCGGGATGGCGTCGTCGCCGGTGGTCGTCGGCCAGACCGTGATCGTGCAGGTCGAGAGCCAGGGAGACTCATTCGCGGCGGGCTTTGACGCTGCCAATGGCGCAACCCGCTGGCAGATCGCGCGGCCGCGGTTGGGGAACTGGTCCTCGCCCGCCATTGTGCACGGCAAGTCGACGGCCGACGATCTTGTACTGCTCCAATCGACGACCGGCGTCTCGGCCCATGATCCGCTAACCGGCGAAGAGCGGTGGTCATACCGAATCACGTGCAACGACATCACATCGACTGCCGTTGACGGCGATACGGTCTTTGTGCCGGCGACTGGGATACAAGCTCTGCAGGTCGATTCGCGGCAGCGCGAGCCTCGGGCGCTTTGGAATGCTCCGAATCTGAACTTCGGCGCCGCCAGCCCCGTTGTGCATGATGGAAAGATTCTCACGATCAATCGGGCCGGCGTTCTCAATTGTGGCGACACAGCGAACGGCAAATTGCGCTGGCAGCTTCGTTTGAAAGGCGCCATTTGGGGTTCGCCCGCCTTGGTCGGCGACTATCTCTACGCGGTCAATCGCGATGGCCTGGGGCAGGTCGTCCGGCTGGGTGCAAAGCCCGAGATCGTCGGGGGAGGGGAGATCGGCGAAGAGGTTTTGGCATCGCCCGCTGTCGCCGACGCGGCCTTGTATATTCGTAGCAAGGACCATCTTTGGAAGATCGCGGGGCATGATGGACGTCATTGAGATTCAGCCGGTTTCCCGGCCGCTCGACGCGACAATTCGCCCGCCGGGGTCCAAGAGCTTGACGAATCGGGCGCTCATCGCCGCGGCGCTGGCGGATGGCCTATCGGAGCTGCGCGGCGCTCTCGACAGCGAAGACACGCGCGTGATGATTGACGGCTTGCGGCGGCTCGGCATTGCCATCATCCACGATGCGGCCCAGCAGACGATTCGCGTCAGCGGTTGCTCGGGGCGGTTGCCCGCGACGAGCGCGGACCTTTTTGCCGCCAATAGCGGGACGACGATCCGTTTTCTCACGGCCCTGGTCGCCGTGGGCCGCGGGACTTATCGCCTCGATGGCTCGGCCCGCATGCGCGAGCGGCCGATCGAGGACCTCTTGAGCGCGCTGAGGCAGCTCGGCGTCGATGCCCGCAGCGCGAACGATAGCGGCTGCCCACCGGTAATCGTTCACGCGGCCGGCCTTGGCGGCGGCAAAGCGAAAATGCGCGGCGATATTTCGAGCCAGTTTCTGAGCGGTCTCTTGCTGGCAGCGCCTTACGCTGAGGCGGCAGTCGATTTAGAGATCGAAGGGACCTTGGTCTCGCAACCCTATATTCGTATGACGCTGGCGGTCATGCGGAGCTTCGGAATCGACGCGAGTGGTGACGATCTCTCGCAGTTTCATATTCCTCTGGGCCGCTACCGCGGCCGAATCTGCGAGATCGAGCCGGATGCCTCGGCCGCCAGCTACTTCTTTGCCGCCGCCGCGATAACCGGAGGGCGAGTGACAGTGCTCGGCCTGTCTCGTGATAGTTTGCAAGGAGATGTGGCGTTTTGTGACTGTCTCGCCGAGATGGGTTGTGGCGTCGAGTTTCGTTCCGAAGGCATCACGACGGTCGGCAGCCGACTGCGCGGCATCGACGTCGATATGAACACGATCAGCGACACCGTTCAGACGCTCGCGGCCGTGGCCCTATTTGCCGAGGGCCCGACGACGATTCGAAACGTCGCCCATATCCGCCACAAAGAAACCGATCGGATCGGCAATCTGGCGGTCGAATTGCGAAAGCTGGGAGCCGAGGTCGAAGAACGATCCGATGGCCTGCGTATCGTTCCGCGGCCATTGCGCGGCGCGGAGATTTCCACGTACAACGATCATCGAATGGCGATGAGCTTGGCGCTCGCGGGCCTGCGAGTGCCCGGGATCATCATTCAAGATCCACGCTGCACGGAGAAGACGTACCCGAATTTCTTCCGCGACTTGACGACACTGGCCGTTGGCAAACCCTAGTCGTAGACCATCGGCACGCGGCGGCGATAGGAACGGCGATAGCCGCCATACCGCGCGCCATAACGGCCGCCGACGCCGTACCCCTCACCCTGCTCAGTGAAGAAGT
>DASZFO010000117.1 GCA_035939775.1 Pirellulales bacterium
CGAACTCCTCTCCGTGCATTTCGGTGACCAGGGCCTGCCACAGCGTTGAGGGCAGGGTGTAGAAGTAGCGGCCCGCGATGAGCGGATGCTTGATGAACTCCGCTGCGACCAACTGGTCGTTAGTCGCTGGATTCATTGCGAGGATTGGCTGCCCAATGAATCGAATCTCCTGGCCGTCCGCAGTGCGCTGACCGCTCGGCCTCGACGGAGAGGCAAGATCGAACGGATCGTTTAACTCGTGCATTGGGCATTGCCTCCCTCGACAGTAAGCGACCCCATCAAGCCGCCGCCCCGGCACGTAACTTCAAAACGCATCTGCCGGTTGCTCGCCGCCAACTATCGATTCTTCGCTGCCAATTGGCCAGTTAGAGCGCTTCCAAGCCCTCTAACTATCGCATACGTGCCGTTTTTGGGAAACCCAGAATTATGACTGCGTTGATTGTTCGGCGCGGTGGTGGAAAGTGATCTGGTTAGACGGCCTTTGCGCTGGCTCCCGCCAATGTCAGACGAACTGGACAGCCGGGACTATCTCGATGTCAATCAACTCAGTGCTCGCGCCGGCCTGTCGCCGGCGACGGTATGGAGGCGGAAGCGGGAAGGGAAGATTCCATTTTGCCAACCCGGCGGACCCGGCAGCGCTGTCCGGTTTCCGCGGGATGCGATTGAACGAGCGTTTAATTCAAAGGCTGGCTCAGCTCCGGCAAATCCGCCCTCCGAGGGCATTACACAACAATTGTCTGGACCTCGTCCACGCTGGATGAGAGAGCAGGCAAAGCCCAACTCAAACAAAGGAATATGCCTCGAAAACCAAAACAACCTGCGATCGCCTGTGAATTCTTCACATGGCGGCTCTTCGAGCGCGACGGCGTCTACTACGCCGATGGGCGCGGCGGAAAGCATGACCTCGGCAAGCACTCCCTCGGAACCTGTGATCGAGACGAAGCCACTGCACGGTTAAAGCAACTGGATCTGTTCAAAGCCGTCGAACTCGGCCTGACCGACCCCAAGTCGATGGTCGCGACAGAGCCAGTCACGATCGACGACGGCTGGAAGTTGTACCTCGAGTTTAGCGGCCGAAGCTCCGTGCTCGGCGGCGTTTCACCTGGCACACTCAAGCGGTACGGCGCCGTTCGCGACAAGCACATCAAATTCTGCGGCCGGCATGGAATCACCGAGTGGAGCCGTTTCGACGCCCAAATGCTCGAACGTTACGGCAATTGGCTGGCCAAGGACCACGCCGATCGCACTTCGTATTTCGAACTCACGCTCTTGAAGAGCGTTAACGCTTGGCTTGTCGAGAAAAAGCACCTTCCCGCCAGCACGAAGCTGACCTACTCGCTGCAAAAACCCGAAGGGACGGATACCTACTGCTACGCTCGAGCCGAAGTCTCTGCGATGGTCAGCTACTGCAAGAACATCGCTAGCCTTGGTTGGCTTGCTCACGTGATCGTCGCCCTGGCACATACCGGCCTCCGGATCAGCGAGCTTGCCGGACTACGTTGGGGCGATGTCGACCTCGACCAGAGCACGATCCGCGTGGCGGATGAGCGGTCTAGCCGCCGCAAGCGGCAGGCCGGCACGGCGCGAACCACGAAAGGCCGCCGCTCCCGAACCCTGCCCGTTCATCCTCGGCTCAAGACAGTGCTCGTGGCCCTCAAGCGGCCGCCGGATGGCTACGTCTTTCACGCCCCCCGGGGTGGAAAACTGCGGCCGCGGAATGTCCTCCAGGCGTTCATCGACGAAGTGATCGAACCGCTCAAAACGAAGTTCCCCACGCCGGCCGGCGAGATCGGCTTCGAGCACGGCCGACTGCATAGCTTCCGCCATTTTTTCTGCAGCCAAGCTTTCTTAGGCGGCGCATCCGAAGGCGAGATCAGGGAATGGCTCGGTCACCGCGAATCAAAGATGGTCGAACACTATCGGCATCTAAGGAATGAAGATGCCCAGCGGAAAATGGCGCAGATCGATTTTATGGGTCGCCAGGACGATCGTCGGTCTGGTGACGTTGCGTAGTTTGATGTTGTTGTTTCAATCCTTTTTCACCGGCGTCTGCAACGGCACCGGGCAACAGGTCGAGAGCATGATCCAGTCGAGAACGACGAGCATGCCGATCCAGGCCAGCAACTCAAGCGGCCCGCACCACGCGGAGCGGCCGAAAACGGGCTGGGTTTGTCCCAGTGTTTGTCCCAGTGACTGGGACAAACGCCAAACGCTCGGCGTAAGAAACTGCCTTGCAGCCACTTACGACGAGCGTTTGAAAACGAAGCGGAGAGGACAGGATTCGAACCTGCGGACCAGGGGATACCCGGTCACCGATTTAGCAAACCGGCGCTTTCGACCACTCAGCCACCTCTCCGAATGACGCGATCAACCCGAGAATCGCCGAACGGGCACTTGAAACGGCGGACAATTGGCGTTCTCGTTCCGATATCTTACCCAAAATTCTATGGATTCCAAAGCTGCCTGCAAGGTATCTTTATCCCCGGAACACTGAATCCACTTCCATTTCCATGAGCGAGAGAGTCATCTTGTCGGCGCCAACGCGATTCCAGTTCATTGCAACCCTAAGGACGCTGGCTGCCGCGGCCGCGTGTTCATCGCTGGCCGTTGCGCTATTTCCCACAATCGCACCGGCGGCTGAGGCGAATGCCATCGAAGCGGCCCTGCACTCGATCACCGCCGAGGAATTGCAGCAGTGCGTCAACATTCTGGCCGACGACTCGTTCGAGGGACGCGAGACGGGGAGCCGCGGCGGTCGGGCGGCATGCGCCTATCTCGGCGGCGAATTGCAGAAACGCCATTTGCAAGGCGCCGGCGTCGATGGCGGGCTGTATCAGGATTTTGGCGCCGGCAGCCGCAACATCCTCGCCCGCCTGGCCGGCAGCGATCCAAAGCTCAAGGACCAATACGTGATCGTCTCGGCTCATTACGATCATGTCGGCTATGGCAAGCCAAGTAACAGCTTCGGTCCGATCGGCTACATCCATAAAGGGGCCGACGACAATGCCAGCGGCGTCGCCGGGCTGATCGCGATCATCGATGCCTTCAACAAATTGCCGGAGCATCCGAAGCGGTCTCTGTTGTTCGCGTTTTGGGACGGCGAGGAGCAAGGCCTGCTCGGCTCGAAGTTTTGGCTCAAGAATCCCACCGTAGCGCTCGATCATGTCGCAGTTTTGCTGAACATGGACATGATCGGCCGGCTCCGGAAAGAAAAAGTCGAGGTCTACGGCACGCGGACCGGTTACGGCCTGCGGCGCCTCGTCAGCCAGGAGAATGAGGGGAGCGATCTGCTGCTGGACTTCCACTGGGAGATTCGGGCGGACAGCGATCATTTTCCATTTTTCGAGAAACATCTGCCGGTGTTGATGCTGCACACCGGGCTGCACAGCGATTATCACCGGCCCAGCGACACGGCCGACAAGATCAATTCGGCAGGAATGCGCGAGGTGGCTCAATTGGCCTTCCGCACGGCGCTCGATTTGGCCGAGGCCGATTCCGTCGCGGCGTTCCGCGATCGCTCGCGAGAGGAAACGGCAGCAACGCAAACGGAACTCGAACGCCCGCTGCCGGCGTTGCCGGGGCGGCTCGGAGTGCGTTGGGATGACGCCGCCGAAAAGGAACGGGGGCTGCGGGTGGCGCTCGTCGTGCCCGATTCCCCGGCGGCCAAGGCGGGGCTACAGGCCGGCGACCGGATCATTGAGTTCGCGGGGCATGACGTGGCCGATGGCGCGGAATTCCGCTCTCTCGTCTTAGGCGCGGCGAGCCCCGCCGCGATCGTAGTCAAGCGAGCCGGCAGCGAAAAGCCGCTGGAGATGAGCGCCCATTTGATCGGCGACCCGGTTCGAATCGGCATCACCTGGTCCAGTGACGACGCCGAGCCGCGGAGCGTGGTCGTACTCCGCGTTGTGCCTGATTCGCCGGCCGATCACGCGGGGATCAAGGTCGACGACCGCATCTACCAGGTCGGCAACAAGGATTTCAATTCAACTAACGAGTTTGATCAGCTTTTGACGAATGAGACCAGTCCCATGGAACTGGCCGTGGAAAGTCGCGGGCAGATTCGGCGCGTCAAGCTCCAGCGGAATTGAGAGGTCTATTGCAGCTTTTTCAGAGCGCTGATCGCCGCTTCGGCGTTGGCAATTCCGCCGACCTTCGTGATCAGGGCCTTGGCGGCAATCAGGGCTTCGATACTCAATCCGGCGCCCGTTGGCGAGGCGGCGCCCGCGACGGCGCCCCGAGGACCTCGGCGCCTGCGGCGATAGCCAGCATCTCGCAAAGTGGCGCTGACCTGCGCCGACGAAACCACGGTCCCTTCCTTCGCCAATTCGGCGATGATGTCGCGCGGACGGAACTTCCTGCCGAACGACTTGGCCACCTGGCGAATCCGTTCGGCCTTGGTCGGTCCGCCGGCGGTAGCTGCGCCATTTTCGGCGACAGGCCGTCGACGGCGCCCTTTGCGGCGAAAGCTCGATGTTCGCAAGGCTTTGCTCACCTGAGTGTAGGAAACCGTCACTCCCTTTTCTTTCATCGCGGCCACGATGTCCCGCGGGCGAACCGTCTTGCCAATCGACTTGGCGATCTGCCGGACCATTTCGGCTTTGTTCATTTTCCCACCTTCGGCGGAATCATTCATGGCGGCACGTTTCTTGGGTCGTGGCATATCAGCACCTAAAGAGGAAAGGAGTTCACAAGACGATGATTCTAATCCTAAAATGCCCATTGTACAGTGACCTTAACTCCAAAATGGCAAAAAGAGGCCATTTGGGGTATGCGCATACAACTTGGCGGATGATCGCTTACAAACCGATATGAACCGACATACTGTCGCTCAATCGGCCTTGTCCCAACAGCAAAGAATCAGCGACAATACGCCCCCTTTAGACACGAGCGCGATCTCCCATGCTACTAGATCCGAAGAAGCGAACGACGAGCCGCCCGCCGCTGAATCTCCCCAATGGCAGCGTGCGTGCGTTGCTAACGCTCATGATCATCGCGGTGGTGATTGCCCAGGTGGCGCGTGGCGGACAACGTATCTCGACGCTATGGACCGAGACGCTGATGATTGCGCTAGCGCACTACTTCAGCACGCGGCGGTTCATCAAGCTCGCCCCGGAAGTGATTCATCAGCTCGAGGCGGAAGGCTGCGTTGAAACCGAACTGCATCCCCTCTATCTACCGCAACATAGCATCCGAGCGATTATTTTCGCGGCGTTCGTCGGCCTGGCCATTTATCTCTTCGCGCAGCATCGGTTGTTTGAATCCGAGGCGATCTCGATTCTCGGCGTCGTATTTACCTATTTCTTCGGAACCATCGTGGGGATGGCGCTGCGTTGGTGGACGAAAGGGCGGCAGACGCAAGCAATTCGTGGATGGCAGGACGTCAAAGCCATCGCCGTGATTGCCGTCTTGGCGTATACGGCAAGCCTGTACCTCTTCGATCCGTCGACGCCGCCGCCGACCGGGCTACGGAATACGACCTTGGGGATGGTGCTGTTCTATTTCGGTTCGCGTTAGGCAAGGCTTGCCAATGGATGGGCTCAAACCGTCGTTGCGTCTGTTGTTCTTCACCAGATTCTCGATTCTGGTGGCGCTGGCGGCCACGGTGCTGGTTCCTTTCGCGGCGAGCGCAAAGCCCGAATTGATCGGCAGTCTGCTAGTCTTGGAAGATCCGTGGCAATTGTTCAATATCACCTGGGCATCGTTGACGGTGGCGGTTTTCGTGCTCGTCAGCTTTCGTTTGACGCAGGTGAATGCCGCGGCCCGCTTCCCAGACTACAAAGCTTCGCTCGAGGAGATCGCGGCCAGCCGCGCCGCTCAGTCCGTGCCGCCGGAACCCATTATTCCCAGGCGCGTTGGCGCCACCCGCGAATTGGCACACATCGCGGATGCTTCGGTCCCACCTGCATCACCTGCGAATTCCGGCTGGCGATATCGTTGGCTGCTATTGGCTCTGATCGGCCTGACGCTGCCGATCGTTTGCGTCTATCACACCTCGCAAGATTTGTCGGCCGCTTGGACGGACGGCCTGCTATCGCCCGGCGCGCTCGGTGCGCTAGCGGTGCTCGGCGGCACGATCGTTGCCCTGTTGTTGCTCGCGGTCTTGCTTGTGTCACAGCAATTGCTGCTCGATCCTAAGGCAGTGTCGTGCGATCTATTGCCATTCGAATTGTGGCCGTGGTTCGAGCGCCTGAAGCAGATTCACCTTGGTAAGCTCAATGACCTGATGCGAAAGGTCGCTTGCCGAATGGAAGTCTTCGGTCCGGGCTATACGCAGCGAGCGCCCGACACCGGTGAGGTGCTGTTGGCTCCTGGTCACTCACAATCGGCCCTGTGGCTTGGCATTCTGCTGGGGGCATACCTGGCTAGTTACCACGGTCTGCTCTCGGGGCGCAATCTTCCCGCCGAAAGCGGGCCATTCTCGGCGCTGTTTTTCTACTTGCTGTTGCTCTTGTTGCTGCATGGCTTGTTGACGGGTTTAGCGTTCTTCTTGGATTACTATCGTGTGCCGGTGTTGCTCACAGTGATCGTTCTTTCTGTCTTCTCCTCATCCGTGTTCGACACGGAGCACGTTTACGAACTCAAGCCGGCGTACAACGAGCGCATCGCCGACAAATCGCCCCCTCCACTTCCCGATCTGGAACTGACGACGCTCTTCGACGATTGGCATCCCCCGCGGCGGACGCTCGTCGTCGTGAGCGCGGCCGGCGGCGGCATTCAAGCCGCCGCCTGGACGACGCAAGTGCTCGCCGGCCTCGATGAGCTTTATGGTCCCGAATTCACCCGCTCGATCGGCATGGTGAGCGGTGTATCGGGGGGAAGCGTCGGCACGATGTATTACATGGCGAGCGGCGATTGGACGGCCACCGGCGCCCCGTTCACGCGCGATTCGCGCCGCCGCATGATCGAATCCGCCGAGGCCTCGAGCCTGGAGGCGACCGGTTGGGGGATCGTCTATCCCGATTTCATGCGCTCGTTCGTCCCCTGGCTCGTCCCGCGGAACGTCGATCGCGGCTGGGCCATCGAGCAATCGTGGCTGGGCAGGATGGGAGTCGATCATCGCTTGCGCGATTGGATCCCGGCGATTCGCAATCATCAGATGCCGATTCCGGTGTTCAACGCGGTGCTCGCCGAGACAGGTCAGCGGCTCATCATTTCTCCCGTGCTCAAGAAGAAGCAAGACACTTGGAGCGCCTCGGACCCGTGCGAGTTCTTCAATCTTTATCCGGGCGATGAATCCAACCTGCGGGCGACGACCGCGGCGCGGCTCTCGGCCACCTTTCCTTATGTAAGCCCCATCAGCCGCGGCGATGGCGGCGACGCGGGCGACGGAACCTTGAAGGACTATCACGTTGCCGACGGTGGCTACGCGGAGAACGAAGGGATCCTCACCGTTCTCGATTGGATGAATCAGCTCGTAAAGCACTACGACGATCCGGACAAACGGCCGTTCGATCGGATACTCGTGATTCGAATTCAGCCGTTCAGCGTTCAATCGCGCCCGGCGCCGGCCGACCCGAATAAGGGCTGGACCTACGACGTGCTCGGGCCGCTCGACACGCTGCAAAACGTCCGCAGCGCTTCGCAAGCCGAGCGCAACGACTTCGACCTCAACCTCTTGGCGAAGTCCAAGGATTCTTGCCCGACCGAGTCGGATAACCCCAATCAGATCGAGATTATCTGGACGAAATTCATGTTCCACCCCGAGCCGGGATACATCACGCCCTTCTCTTGGCACCTGACGACGAGCCAGAAGAACGAAATCCACGAGGCGTGGCGCGACGTCGTACAAGATTGGAAGCGCGCGAACCGCCCGCGAAAATCGGAACTCGCTACAATTCGGAACCATCGAACCGAAGACTCACCGCTGGCGACGGTCGATCTGTACTTTCCTCACGCGATCCGCCGCGGCGGACCGCCGGCGACTGCGCAGCCCAGCGCCGCAGCAGCGCGCGAGTGAATGGCGCAGCGGCGCGCATCGAGGGCCGCTCGAGCGCGCCAAATTCCGAGTTGTCAATGAGCAAGCCGCCGCGGCAAACACTGCGGCCAACCGAGGATTCTTCCTCCCCGGCGAATCGGCATTATATACTAATGTTCAGTATTCCGCAAACTCCAGGTTTGGCCAGGCGACCTCCGCGGACGCTCCCCGATTTCCTTGACGGGTGATAGACGAGTGCCACTGCTTGACGGCTGCCATGGCTTGAGGGAATTCCGCACTGGATGGCGGCAGCCGTCAAGCAGTGCCACGCTCTGCGACGGCTCCTAACGCAATTCTCATCCGCCAATACTTGACAAGGGGGGGACGCGCCCTGGTACGTTAGCGGCATTCAGCTTCCCCACGTTCGGGAAAAAGTATTGCACGACGGTCCGGAGGTGACGCATGGGCGGTTTCTGGCGTCGTTGGCTCATCTCGCTTCTCGAATTCCAAAGGGAACGCTCGCGGCGGCGTTCCGGCACAAGACCGCGAACGTCCCGCTCCGGCCGCCCGCTCCGTCGGCTGGCTGGCTTCGAATTCCTCGAGCCGCGGTTGGATGTCTGCTCGATCGTCTGGGATTCCATCGACCATGCTCTGCTTCTCTCGGGCGACAGCCAGTACGATACGGTCGTGATTGGCGAAAAGAACGGGTATCTGCAGGTCAACGGCAATTACGTCGCTCGCCCAGGCACCGGGAGCGTTTTGGCATCGGATGTCCAATTCATCGCGATCGACGTGGGCGGCGGTTTGAGTTCGATCGACGTGAGCGGAGTGGATAGCAAGTTCACATCGCTCAATACGATTCAGTTGGGCTTGGGCGACGGCGCCAATTCGATCAATCTTTGGCAGGGCGCGGACGCCATCGTTACCACCAGTTCCGGCGCGACGATCTCCGTGAGCGGCGCAGGGATCACGTATAGTGTCGGCTCCGGTTCCATCGCCCTGGGCACGTCCAGCGGCGACTACGACAGCGCTACTGTCGACGGCGGCTCGGGCGACGTCAGCATTTCGGCCGCCTGGGGAAGCTACACGCTCAATGGCGGCTCCGGCACGAACACAATCTACGACGGTGGCGGTTCCAACACGCTCAACGGCGGCCCAGGCACGAACGTCATTTACGACAACGGTGGCTACAATACGATCAATGGAACGTCGGGGACCGATATTCTCTACGGCGCGGGATCGGGATATGGGGCGGGTGGCGGGACGAGCGGCTCGGGTGGCAGCGTCAGCGGCGGTTACGACACGATCAACGGCGGCTCGGGGAACGAAACGCTCTATGGCAGCAGCGGCACGAACATCCTGAACAGTAACGGCGGAAACAATACTCTCTATGGCGGCAGCGGCACGAACGACTTGACCAGCCAGGGGGGAGCCAACACTTTCTATGGCGGCTCCGGTCCCAACACTCTTAACGGCGCCGGCGGCGGCTACAACATCCTCTACGGCGCCGCCGGCACCGGGTCAGGGGCACCCGCCAATACAAACACGCTCATCGGTGGCCCGGGAACCGACATTCTCAACGGGGCCGCCGCCGATCAGAACGAGCTTGACGGGGGCACCGGCACCGAAACGCTCAATGGCGGTTCGGGCACGAACGTCTTGAATGACGGCGGCGGAACGAACGTTTTGAATGACGCCGGGGGGACCAACACGCTCAATGCCAGCACCGGAACGAACACGCTCGTCGGTCGCGGCGGCGGCCACAACACATTGAACGTCGCCTCCGGGCTCAGCATCACCGGGTCCGGCAGCGGATACAACCTCTCCAATGGCGGATCGGGCGCCGAGACCCTGACTGCCAACTCCGACCCTTCGGGCACAATCGCCTGGAACCTCGATAGCCACAACACCTATCAAGGTTATGCCGGCCCATTAACGACCGGCAACGCCGGCCAGTTGAGCCTCGTCAAGGCGGGCACCGGCAGCCAAACGCTCAGCGGCCAGAACATTTACTCCGGCTCGACGACGATCGGCGCCGGCACGCTGGTTCTCGATTCGACCGCATCACTCGGCAATACGGCCATTGAAGTAATGGGCGGCGCGACGCTTGCCGCGCACCCCAGCGCGGCCAACCCGCTCACCGCCGGCGTCACCGGCTCGACCTCCGCCGGCGCGACGCTCGCCCTCGACTCCAGCTCGACTTTCAGCATGACAGACGGCGCGACCGGAACCTTCAATCTTACTCAGCAATCCGGGTTCAGCGATGCCTCGCTCTCCGTCAATAGCGCCGCGCTCAATTTCAATCTAAGCTCGACCGGCTCGGACCAATTGGCGGACGCCGGCTCGGCCGCTGTCAGCGGCACGAACACGATCAACATCACCGGCTTGGGAAGCAGTCTCTCCAGCGGCTGTACGTACACACTCGTCTCGGCCACGTCCGGCCTGAGCGGCAATTTCGTGTTCGCCAACGGCACGCCCATCCAGAATCTAACGGTCGGGGGCCACACCTATACGCTCGCCCTGCGCAACACCGACACCGCCGAGACGGTCACGGTCGGCAGCACCGACTATTGGGTCGGGACCAGCACGGCAAACACCTGGGACACGAGCGCCGCGAACTGGTCGGCAACCTCCGGCGGCTCGGTCCACACGACGTTTCACAACGGAGACGTCGTCGTCTTCGACGACGCCGCGGCCGCCAGCAATGTCACCCTGCCGGCGGGCGTCTCGCCGTCAGCGATCATCTTCAACAACAGCTCGAATCACCCTTACACGATCAACGGCAGCGCATCGATTGGGATCGGCGGCGCCGGGACGTGGCTGTCCGTCGGCGGCGGCGGTTCGGTCACGCTCGTCGGCGCGAACACCTTCAGCGGCCTGACGACACTGAGCGCCCACAGCACGCTGCAACTGGGCAACTCCTCGGGCAACGGCGCCGTCGGCGGCGACATCCTCGATAACGCCGGCCTAATCTTCGCCAACCCGGCCCCGCAGCCCTACGCCGGCGCGATCAGCGGCGTCGGCAGCGTGAATGTCACGGGCGCTGGAACGCTGACGCTCAGCGGCGCGAGCACCTATAGCGGCGCGACGACCGTCGGTTCCACAAGCACGCTCGCGGCGGGCGCAGCAGACGCCTTCAGCCCCAATTCGACGTACGCGGTGAGCGGCAAGCTCGACCTGGCAGGCAACGACCAGGCAATCGTCTCGCTCACCGGCAATGGGACCGTCACCAACTCGGCCCCGTCCACCGCCACGCTCACGGCCAGCGGCGATTCCGCGGGGACGACGTTTTCCGGGGTGATGCAGGATGGAACGTCCGGCGGCGGCGCGCTCGCCCTGACCATGCTCGGCCCCGGCACGGAGACATTATCAGGCGCGAACACCTTCACCGGCGCGGCCACGATCAGCGGCGGCACATTGCAGATCGCCAACAACCTGGCGCTACAAGACGCGGCAGTCGAGATCGACAGCCCCGGCGCGATCAGCTTTGCCAGCGCCGTGACGGCACCTGTGTTCGCCTCGCTCAGCGGCAATGCCAATATCGCTCTGGCGACTGCCAATAGCGCAGCCGTCAATCTCACCGTCGGCAATGACAACGCCGACACGACCTATTCCGGCGTGTTGAGCGGCCCCGGCGGCCTCACCAAAACTGGCGCTGACACGCTGACTTTGACCGGCGGCGTAAGCACCTACACCGGCGCGACCCACGTCGCGGGCGGCGCGATCCGCCTGAGCGACAACAATCACCAAATCCTCACAACTCGCTCCCCGCCGGCTCGGCCAGCACGGTAATGATGGATCTGAGCGGCGATTACAACCTCACCGGCATTATTCACGACGGGAGCACCTTCACCGGCGGATTGGACGGCAATGGACTGGCCCTTTCCGACCACTATCTCACCGGGACCATAACATGGGCCGGCGGCGCGAGCTTCAATATCGGCGCAGTCGCTTCCAATAACGTGGTCCAAGCCGCCGGCCAAGACCTCAATGTCACTCTTGGACAATACTCGCAATTGGAGATTCTCGCGACCGCCGTGGGTGGAAGCCAAGCCGGCGCAACCTTCACGGTGAACTACACCGACGGCAGTTCCACCCAGTTCATGCACGGAATCAGCAATTGGACGAGCGGCGGCGCGTATGGCGAGCCGTTTCTGTTCACGATGCCCTACGTGAACAAGTCGGACGGCACCGAGACGACCGGCAGCAACTATTATGTCTATGGCTATTCCTTCACCGTCGATCCGACCAAGACCGTGAGCAGCATCACGCTGCCAAACAATAGCCAAGTCATGGTCCTGGCAGTAACCGGCATCGCTCTTGCGCGCACCCCGACGAACGTCGCGGCAACGCCCGCGGCGCCGAGCACGATCCGTTTGTCGTGGACCGCCGCGAACGGCGACAACGGCTTCTTCGGCCAGGTTACCGGCTATAATGTTTACCGCGGGCAATCCGCGGGCGCTGAATCCACCACGCCGCTAAACGGCAGCGCCCCGCTACGCAACACCGCTACGAACTTTGACGATACCACGGTCGTGCCGGGCAATACGTATTATTACTTGGTCCAAGCGATCGGCTATTACTATGGCCCCGGACCGCTCTCCAGCGAAGCCTCTGCCGCCACACCGAGCCCGAGCCCTGTCACGCAGACGGATCTGTCTTCGGCGTTCAATCTCGCGGGCATCGTGGCCAACGGCGCCATGTTTTCCAACTCCGGCGGGCTCGACGGTAGCGGCCACGCCATTTCCAGCACGCTGTTGCAGCAGGCTAATCTGGGCTTCCTGGTCGGCCAGGCCGGACAGAACGACGTGGTGAAAGCCAGCGGACAAACTATCACTCTCCCGCCAGGCGAATTCACGCAAGTGCAGCTTCTGGCGGCTTCCGTTGGCACTGCTTCAACAACTGGCCAGCAGTTCACCGTGAACTACGCGGATGGTACCTTCGACACCTTCACCCGAGACATGAGCAAGTGGACCGCTCCGCAGAATTACAGCGGCGAATCGGTTGCGCTCGCTTTGGGTCAAGCGAACACTTCGAGCGGCGGCACGGTCAGCGGAACTTACGACCTCTACAGTTACACGTTCAATCTCGCCAGCGCGAAGACCGTCGCGAGCATCACGCTCCCGAATAATTCGAGCGTTATGGTCCTGGGCATCAACTGCCAAACGGCGAATCTGCTGCCGATCGGAACGGCGCTCACGATCGACCCCGGCGCGATGCTCGACTTGAACGGCACGAACCAGCAGATCGGCTCGCTCAGCGGCACGGGAGGCGACATCGTCCTGGCGAACTCGACGCTGACCGTCGGCAACGGCAGCAACACCACTTTCGCCGGCACGTTCGACGGCAACGGCGGGGTGACAAAGGTCGGCTCGGGCACGCTCACGCTCTTCGGAGCGAACACCTACTCGGGCGTCACCACCGTCAGCAACGGCACGCTCCAGTTCGGCGCGGCCGATGCCTTCAGTCCCAATTCCAGCTACGCCGTCACGGCCCCTGGCCAGATCGGCCTCAACGGCTTTCCTAAGCCGATCGCGCTCGCGCCGACGAATCTCGCCGGGACGTTTGCCGGCGGCTCGGAAATCGACCTCACCTGGACCGCTGCGCCCTATCTCGTTGGCTATCAAGTCCAGTATCAAGCCGTCGGGCAAAGCACTTGGACGAACTTCGGCGGTCCGCTGGTCGCGACAAGCGTTCACGTCACGGGGCTTTCCGCGAGCACACAATACGCATTCCGCGTCGCGGCTACCGACGCTTTCGGCGATGTACTTAATTCGGCGACGACGATCTGCTCGACTACGTCGTCTAGCACGCAAGACCCGGCGCCTATCATTTTCTATCCCCCTTACACCTACGATAATTACACGCACCAAATCGATGAACCGGTCACAGGGACTTACGTCCAAGTCTACGCGCCATCTGCCAACGGGGCCGGCCCTTTCACTTACGCTTGGTCGGCCACGTCGGTCCCTCTTGGCGCCAACGTACCGACGTTCTCGTCCACGGGCACTGGCAATAACGGTCCCTACACAATTGCCACTTTCTCGCAGGCCGGCGCGTACACGTTGCAAGCGATCGTTACCGACGCTCAAGGGCTGACTGCAGCCAGCTCCGTCACGTTGACGGTGCAGCAAACCGTGAGCAGTATTTCCCTGCCGCCGGCGACAGTTTCGGCCGGCGCGTCTCGAAAGCTCATCGCAATCGGGAAAGACCAGTTCGGCAAGCTGATGTCGCCCCGGCCGAGCTTCACGTGGTCGGTCGCCGGCGGGAGCGCGAACGGGTCTGTGGATTCCAGCGGCGTCTACACCGCGCCAGCGGTCGTCATTACGGACAGCACGGACATCGTGCGAGCGACAGCGCCCGGCGGCGTCAGTGCGGTAGCGACCGTCACGGTCCCTGCTGCAATGGACGTTTACAAGGTCAAGATCATCGACGGACCGATCAACGATTCTGGTTCGGGCAGCATCTCAGACAATCTGTCGGTTACGGATTCCAACTGGTTCACGGCATCCTCGTGGCAAGACGCGGTGACCAAGACAGCGCACGGCATTTCGGGCACGGACACTATCTCGGGCACTGCCGCGGGACAGCCGTTCTCAAAAACGTTCTCATTCCCCGGCGACCTTAATGATCCAGGCTTCGAAGGCTACCGATTGAATCCGCTCAACCAGGATCCCACGACGGGCACGGAGACGGCCACGATCACTCTCTTGCATGACCAGAATTCCAACGGCTTCCAATATCACTGGGATATCTCCGTCCAGGCCGAAACCCAACCGGTCCCTAAGCCCAATCTTGACGACTCGACCGCACAGGCTCTTAGCAACATCGATCCCGGCACGGTCATCCTGACGAGCGATCCATCGCAAGACCCGACCGGCAATGCCGACTCGGCACATTTGGCGGAGCTGGATATCAACGTGACGGCCCCTGCCGCTCCGCAGGGCGTGACGTTGCCGAGCTACAGCTCCTGGACGGTGACGCTCTCCTCACCCAACGGTGGCTCGTCAACGAAATTCTGGGGCGATCTCGGCAAGACGGACCCGCTCGGCAGCCAGCAGACCTGGAACCTGAACAGCGACGGCTCGCTCCCCAACACCGTCGTCTACGCCGAGGAAATCACCGACGGAACCTACACAATTCAACTCGCGATTGCCGACGGTTCCGGCAAACAGCAAGGCTCGACCACGGCGGTCGTCACGGCGATTAAGGTCAACCTCGACGAATTGGTCGACACGAACCGCGACAATAAGATCACGTCTGCGGATGAGTCCAACAAGGATAGCTGGAAATCCGGGGCGGGCAACTCGGGCGCGATTGTGCTGCCCGACGCAGTAAATGCCAACGGCGGCAATGCACCTGACGATTGGGTCGGCGGCACTTGGGCCGGCCAGACTGTCAACGCGCCGAAGACGCTCGGCGCGGGGGACGCCAAGTACATCGTCCCGTTGCAGATCAAAAAGTTCGGCGTCGCCAAGCTGCCGCCGGACCTCGTCGTCACCCTGGCAATTTCCAACGTTCCGACAAATACTGGCGCGTACAACCCGCCCCCGGCCGAGAAGTCGATCCGAATCTTCGATTCGATCAACGCGGGCGCGAACGAGATCATCGGTCCGAGCACAACGGCCTCGCACCGGTTCGACGGTCAGGGGCTGGCCCCTAGCGACGATGTATTCGCCGGCAACGGCAATGTCACCTTTGGCATTCAAGGGATCGCGCCGGGGGCGTTAATTGAAATCACGCTGACCGCCTCCGCGGCAGGCAACCAAATCGGCGTCGATAAGCTGCAAATCAAGGTCGCCCCGTTCGTGCTCAACAACCAGACGAGCACCGTCATCGTCGGTGGTACCGACAAAACGGCCTTTGCTCAAACAGCTACTGCGCAATTGGGAGGCGCGGCCTCCCTGCTCGCGGCCTTGGCGAACAAATACGGAAATAATCTCGGAACCGATCCTGGGACCGATAAGTGGGAGCAGGACGGCTATGAAATAGGCTACGCTCAGGCGCCCTCGGGCCAGGTTCCGTTAGTGCTTGAGTTGCCGCGCGCGCAGGGGCAGTCCGCAATTCAAGCTAATAACGACAACTCGCTCCAGCGTTTTGTTGAAAGCACCATTCTCCAGCGCGATGTCGGCGTCATTCGCCCGTTTACGATAGCACCTGGCAACGGATTTGACTCTGGTGGGGACATCGAGAGCCTGCCGAAATCCACCGGCGGCCCAGGGTACTTCCTCTACGGCGCAGGCCTGTCTGACCAGATTCGTGATTTCTTCAAAGCCCAGGATGTCAATAGCACGCTGCCGCTGAATACGAATTGGCTCGACGTTGGGCACGTTGACGAAGTCGTGTCGGCCGCCCCTGACGGCAAACGCCTCATCGTAGCCGATCCGGAGCTTGCGTATGGCCTCTTACTCTGGGCACAGAAGCTGAATCCCAACGCGCAAATGCTCCAGGGCATGGACACCGACATTCTCGGGCAGGCGGGGACGACGGTCGCCACCGTCCTAGCGAGCCCCGCCCTGCGGGAATTAAACCTTGGGACAAACCCCCTCCTCGGCGATGTACTGGACCCCGCGAATCTGCCGTCAGATATCGGCGCGGTCGAGAACCAGATGGGCGTTGCCGCTCCTGCCGCGTCGGCGACGCACACCGGCAACGCTACTTTGAAGAAAGTCGGCGCGTTCACGGCGTTTATGAACAATCCGCTGCCCGTTACTTACACCGTCACGTTCACTGACAACAACGGCGATTACCAACTCCACGGCACGGGATTCGGTTACGACACCGGGAATATGCATAATGACGAAGTATTTCCCGATCAATACGCGTTCGTCCTGAAAAACTGGTGGAGCGGGACGCCAAACGCGGGTAACACGTTCACCTATTCGGTCAATCCAGCCTCAAATGTCGTTGCGATGCCCGTGCTCTTCCGAAAGCTTAACGGGAAGGCCGTCGCAGTCACCAGCGATTTCGTCAATTCGCTCTTCGACGGGAGTTCGGTGATCGCCGGGATGGGGTTCGGGCCCTCCGTGAACTGGTCGGGCGCGGGCGCGTCCGACATTCTCCAATCGTACGCCTACTGGGCTTTTGGCTCGGCCGGCCTTTCGAGATCGCGCGAGGTCTTTGTGGACGCCAGGGCGTATCACAACCTGCAAGGGTTCGTCCACTGCGCCACGAATGTGATTCGGCAGATCC
This sequence comes from Pirellulales bacterium, assembly GCA_035939775.1. Taxonomy (NCBI): domain Bacteria; kingdom Pseudomonadati; phylum Planctomycetota; class Planctomycetia; order Pirellulales; species Pirellulales bacterium. The sequence goes on from DASZFO010000117.1 coordinate 17,108, forward strand.
CGGCAAAGAAATGGTGGGAGACATGAAAAACGCAGGCGGATTCGCCGCGGAGTCTCTGTCAGCCGCAGTTCTGCTACTCGTTGCAGCGTCGTTAACGGGTTGTCGCGAAAGGCCACACACTTCTGGCGCCAGTCCCGCGGCGCCTGGTGCCGAGCGGGGCGCGCCTGCCGTCGATCACGTTGCGCAACCGCCGTTATCGGACCGCGAGCCGCCTTGCGTGGCCACAAATTCGTATCCCCGCACCGATCTCGGACTGAGCATGGTGTTTAGTCCAATTCGGGAGGTGCTGCTCGTGACGGCAGGTGACTTGGTAGTCTGGCGTCACGATGTCGTGATTCCGGAAACAGCGGGTAGTCGCGCCGGAGGGACGTTTGACTCGACGTACTTCATCGAGCATATCGGAACGAAGCGTTCCGTGGTGTTGGCATACGGGAGACAAGGTCGCTCGGCGCCCGAAATGGCGACGGTCCTGTCGGATGGAACACTATGGTTACGTCGCGATGCAACCATCGTGTACGCTTCGCCGGGACATGAGCCGAGCGAGGGATCAGATAATTCGAAAATCGTGGCCGCGTATCCTGATGGCCTGATTCTCGCTTTCCCCGAAGGTCGGCCTGAGGACGTTCCATCGCTGCACACGCTTCAATGGGAGTCGCTTACTGCGGGTGGCCCGTCTTGGCTTGCTGCAATGTTGCAAGAGCACTTGCGGGAGGACGAACATCCAGAGTTCAAGCGTGCCGGAAACAAGATCGCCTGGCTTGCCGACGCTAGTGACGGAAAGGGTAAGAAGCTCGCGCCCCGCCAACGAATGTTCGTCTTTGACGTTTTGCACCGCGACGTCCGGCCAATCGGAGGCGACGAATCACCAATCGTCCGTATCTCTGGCTTCGACGCGCACCGCGCATTTGACGGGACCAAAGTCATCGACGTCGACACAGGAAAAGTCAGCGCCGTTTCGGAAGGCTTTTCGCAGGTTGAAGGCTATTTCGGCTGTGCTGCGAGACGATCGACCATCGGCTTCGTCGACGGAATCGTCTATCTTGCCCGCGAAACTCGCGACGCGTACGAGGTGATGGGGATCCCGTATGATCTCGCGAACGTGCGCTTGCCAGTGGGCACGCGCGGTATCGACGGGGAGAAAGGCCCCGATCCACCTTTCGACCTCAAAGCGCTGCAATTGCCCGGCCCCATCTATCGCCTCGAAAAAAGCAAGCTCTCTCGGATCCCCGGGAAAAGACGTGGCGAACTGCAACTGAACGTACTCTTCTTTGTAAGCGACAACGTTATTCGCGTCTGGGACGGCACGACGTGGATACCTCTAGCGGCAGCGCCGCCACGTTCCGGACCGCCTCAAAAGTAAAACCGCCGCAAGTTCATGCCCGGCGACCATTCTCCGATCTGCGTCGTCAAGGATTTCTCCGATCCCAAGGTGCTCGACACCCTCAAAGCCGTCCAAGAGCTGCGCAAGAAAGAAAAGCCGGCCGAGAAAAACAATAAATGATCGGCCGGCTTTCGAGTGAGGCATCCGGCACGACGCCTGCCCCGGCCCAACGAAATCGCCAAAACAAAAGGAACGAGCGTCGTTGTTTGACGCCCTGTCTCGCGATTTTCCGCATCAACGCGTTGGCTTGGTTGTCGGCGTTTCATCCTCGTTATCGACTTCCATCGGGATCGCCGCCGCGGCCGCGACGAACACCGGGCAGGGGGCATGTTCGAGGAGGAAGTCGAGCCAGGCGACGATGCGACGACCGTTGGCCGAGGGCCATTGCTCGGGCATGGCGGCGATGATTAGGTCGTAACGCCCGTCGCGCGCCAGCCGCGCGATCTCCGGACCGGGCTGACCCGCGATCGTGATGATCGATAGTTCGCGGCCGAGCTGCTTCGCCCGGCGTTCCTCGGCGCCCAGCGCCGTGTGAATTTCAGCCGGTTGCAGGCCGTCGGCCGCAACGACGGCGAGATCGAGGTGGACCTGTGGATCGAGCATCGTCAACACGGATTGGAACAAGTCGTGACTGGCCGAGGTGCCGTCGTGCACCAATACGACGCGACTGACGCCCACGCCGGCCGCGCGCAGCTCGGCGACGGAGCGGGCTTGCCGCTCGCTGATCTTGGGCACGCGATTGCCGCCCGCCAGATCGAGATGCACCTCACGATCGCGGCTGACAATCCGCACGGTGATCGGCTTCGGACTCCCCTCGCAGACGTTGAACCAGTAGAGCGCGACTTGATCGAGCTGCTCGTCGGCCGTGTTCTTGTTCGACACGCCGACGATCAATTCCTGCACTTCGAGATCGTGCGCGGTGCGGACCACCGCAAATAGCGGATTATTGGTCGGCACGATCAGCGGAATGACTTCCTTGCCGCTTTTCTCGGCCCGCTCGACCACGGCGGTCATCAATCGCTGGTCGTAGGTGTCCAATTCATGGTCCGGCTGCTCCAGGGCGCCGGTGGGATCGAGCTTGGCCGTCATCACGATCACGAACGTCGTGGCCGGGTCCGATTCGGCGATCGCCTTTTCAAGCATGAACAGGTTGTTCGGCGAACGGATGGCGACCAGCTTGCGATACGGCTTCTTGTCGAGTCCCAATCCGGTGAGCGTGATCTGCGGCGTGGTCTCGCGGTTGAATTGCTCGCGATGCTCGTGCTTGCTCCCGCGGCGCTTGCGCACGTAATACTGCTCGCTCGTGGTGAACACGAGCATGAAGCCGGCGGTGAAACCGATGCCCCACCGCGTGGCCACGTCTTTCGTGAACAGGTTCGTCACGGCAGCCGCGATGAGCACCAGAAACACCAGCAAGAGGCCAATCGGGATTTCAACCTTGCGGATCGTGATATTGAGCGGCACCTTGAACTCGCGCGGACGCCGGTCGCGGAATCGCAAAACGACCATCGCCAGCGACTGAAACACGAAGCTCCAAACGACGCCGAAGGCATACGCCTCGCCGAGCACGATCACGTCGCCGTGGCTGGCGACGATCGTGAAAAGCTGCAGAAGCAGGATGAGCGCCAGCACGCGGTAGGTCGTCCCGAACTTCGAGTGCGGCTTGAGGAACCAGTCCGGCATGACGCCGTCTTCCGCCACGCGATTCAAGACGCCGTTCGAGCCAATGATGGCAGTGTTCACCGCTCCCGCCAGAATCAGGAAGCCGACGCCGACCACGAAGGCGTTGAGCAGAATGCGGATGAACATCGGCCCGACGACGCTCATCGCCAGCCCGCCGATCAGGTTGAGCGAGTATTCTTTCATCCGCACGTCGTCGGGGATCAAGAGCACGGCGAGAAAGCTGATCCCGACAGTCAGCACGAGACTATATATGAAGACGATGAGCGCAGCCCGCTTGAAGTTTTTCAATTTCGGCGATTCGACCTCGCGATACACTTGAGCAAGCGTTTCCTCTCCGCTCATGGCCAGGATCGAGTGGCCGAAGGCCACGAGAATGCCGAACACGCCGACGAGGCTGAGCCAATTCGTGGCGGGAGCGCCCTTGAGCGAGGCCAATTCATGGGCCACCTTGGTCTCGCCGAGGAAGCCAAGCGGATTGATCGGCTGTCCGGTCGTCGGATCGGCCTTTACCGTCAGATCGGGCAACATCGGCAAGGCGTTCCTTGTTCCATCCGCGCTCTTCGCCACTCCGTTGACCGCCAAGGTCACTCCGCACCAAGCCAAGATGATCACCGCCATCACGGTGGTGGCCATCATGATCTTGAGCGCCTTGCCGCTCGACTCATGAATGCCGAGCAGATTTTGGCGGAAGAAATAGATGGTGATCAGGCATGCGATGATCACGGATCCCCAGGTCTGAAGCGTGTCGGCCGTGGCGGGCGCCACGGGATGGCCGAGATACTTGGCAATCGCGAACACCAGCCCGATGATGTACTGCCCCGCCGAGACACCGCTGATCGGGCCGGTGAGGATGTAGTCGAACATCAAGGCGGAGACGGCCAGCTTCGCCAGAAAGCTGCCGAGCGCTTCTTTGACGATCCGGTAGACCCCGCCGCGCACGAAGAGCGAACAGCTCTCGATGTATACATTCCGCACGGCGTAGCTAAAAAGCATGACCGCCAGAATGAACCACGGCGCCACTGCCCCGATCGACGACTCGACAATCCCGCCAATGTAATAGGCGGTGCTCGCCAAATCGCAGAGCACCACGGCCGCGACGCGCCAATACGAGATGAACTTGAACATCACGCTGTTGACGACGACGACGTGGGCCGCGTGAGCTGGCTGGCCTCCGGAGGGAGGATCGGTTGGGCCATCGGCAGAGGACATAGACGACTGCTCGTTCGCGATCGGAATTCCGTAGTTCAATCGCAGCAAGCGCAATGCCGCGCCTAACGGCAGTTTGCCGGGAACGATGTCTGTTCGCCTGAACCGTGGCCAAAGACCTTTCGCCTGAGGTCTAGAGAGGCCGATTCACCCGTCCCAAACTTGCTGCCGCGCGATCAAGAACAAGGCTGCACGAGACACATGGTAGCTAAGTCCGGCGGCGTTGCAACAGCGCGGAGCCGGATATTTCGACGGCGGTCGAAGCTGGCATACGTGGGTCGGGCGTCCGCGGCTGACATGCGCAAAAATGGCCGCCGTCCCGCGACGACAAATGAATGACTCCTCAGCCGCGAAGTTGGCCGCGACAAATGATCGAGCGACGCAGGCTGGATTTCGACCGCGCCCGACCCGCGCGCGCTCAATGCGCCGCCGGAAGGCTTGGTGTTCGCATGACCGTCACGGGCCGATGGCGACCATCCCTTGCTCGCCGGTGCGGATTCGCACGCAGTCTTCGAGCGAGAGGACGAAGATCTTGCCATCGCCGACCTGGCCGCCCCCCTCGGAGCGGCCGGCGGTCACGATCGCTTCCATCGCGGCAGCGACGAAGTTTTCGTTGACGGCGATTTCCAGCTTAACTTTCGGCAGCAAGCGAGTCTTGTATTCGGCGCCGCGATACATTTCGGTGTAGCCGCGCTGGCGGCCGCAGCCGCGCACGTCGCTGACAGTCATCAGATGCACTTCGCGCTCGTCGAGGGCTGCAATGACGGCGTCTAATCGGTCGGGACGGATGATTGCTACGATCATTTTCATTGTCGCTAGTCCTTTGATTCTTGAAGGAGTTTTAGGAAGACCTTGCCGGACGATCTCGCACTGGTTCAAACGGTTGGATTGACCGTTTCCGCTCTATCTCGCGCGGTCGCAGCAGATCTGATTTGGCCAGCGGATGGGCGCCAGTGCCCATTGCAATTGCTCTCGAATCGCAATCGCCGCCGCGCGTGTAGCCTTTCCCCCGGAGGTGTCAAGTCAGGGGAACGGGCCACACGCAGCGGCGAACTAACGACTGCTCAAACGTCGAACAGGCTCCGTGGATTTGAGAGCCAATCCATGGAGCCGCCGCGGGCTACGTCGTCCCTCCAGGGCCCATGTTGACCGTGTCGCGCGGCATTCCGGCCGGGGCTGCCACTGCCGAGATGACATACTCGGGGTAAGCCGAGATGCCGTGCTCGTGCAAATCAAGGCCGTGCAACTCCCCTTCCTTCGAGACACGGAGCGCGCCGGTGGCATTGACCGCGAGCATGACCGCCATCGAAACCCCAAACGTGGCCGCCGTGATGATGGCACTGCCGATCATCTGGGCGAAGAGCACTTGCGTGCCGCCTCCATAGAAGAGGCCGGTGAGCTTCGAGGAAAGGTCCGGGGAAATCTTGTCGCTCCCCGCCGCCGAGTATTGGCCGCAGGCAAAGAGGCCGAGCGACAATGTGCCCCAGATCCCGGCAAAGCCGTGTACCGGGACAGCGCCGATCGGATCGTCGATTCGCAGCCATTCGAGCAACTCGACACCCAGCACGACGAGAATGCCGGCGATACCGCCGAGCGCGATCGCGCCGGTCGGGCTGACCCAATAGCATGGGCAGGTAATCGCCACCAAGCCCGCGAGGAATCCATTGACGGTAAAGCTGACATCCCATTTCTTGCTCGGAATGTAAGCGGTCAGCATGGCCGTCAAGCCTGCCGCACAAGCAGCCAAAGTCGTATTCGCCGCAACTCGCCCGATCCCATCGAAATCCATCGCCGAGAGTGTGCTGCCTGGATTGAAGCCGTACCAACCAAACCACAGAATCAGACCGCCGCTCGCTGCAATGGTCAGGTCGTGCGGCAGCATTGGGCCGCCTCCATCGCGCTTGAACTTGCGCCCCAACCGCGGGCCAAGCACAATCGAACCGGCTAACGCGATAAAACCGCCAATCGTATGGACGACCGTCGATCCGGCGAAGTCGTGGAAATTCATGCCGAATGTCGGTAAGAAAGTCCAAGTCCCGTCGGTCGATGCCGACCCCATCGTGGCCAAAAAGCCATCCGGACCCCAGGCCCAGTGGCCGATGATCGGGTAAATGAAACCCGACACGCAAATGCTATAGAGCAGATCGCCGAAAAACCCAGTTCGCCCGATCATGGCCCCCGAGGTGATGGTCGAGCACGTGTCGGCAAACGCAAACTGGAATATCCAATGCGCCAAGAATGCCACGCCGGTTGCCTCATAGGTCTGCGGCGCATCCTGCAGGAAGAACCAGTGATACCCGATGAATCCATTCCCGTGGCTGAACATGAACGCGTATCCGAACGCATAGAACAGAATTCCGCAAAGGCACGTGTCGACGATGCACTCCATGAGCACGTTCACGGTCTCTCTCGAGCGGCAGAACCCTGCTTCGAGCATCGTGAAGCCAACCTGCATCCCGAACACGAGAAACGCGGCCACCAGGGTCCAAGTTGTATTCACCGGATTCACAATGTCGCCCGGTTTCACTGCCGCATAGGGATCAGGCGGAGGCGCGTCGGCCGGCTTGGCGTCGGGCGGCTTCTGGTCGGCTGTCTTGGTGTCGCCTGCCTTGGCATCTGGCGCTTTTGCGTCCGGCGTCTTTGAGTCAGGCGCCTTGGAGTCAGGCGCCTTGGAGTCAACCGCTGTGGGAGCGTCGGCAGCCATCGCTGTCGTGCCGAGCAGCTTTGGGGCCTCGGCAATCAGCTTGGGCACGACAATCATGGCAAACAGAACAGCACCGACCCCGAGCACCTTGCCAACCATCACCAGTTTGGCGTAGCGCCGCCATTCGGGGTCGCGCAGCCGCATTCGCAGCCGGGTCACCTTCTCCGAGAGCCGCAGTCGGTTTTTGTCTCTAAGCCTGGCCTTCACAACAAGCTCCTTTGTTCAGAGTACTACATTGCCATCGCAACCGCCTTTGCGCGTGGTTGCCGCCTGGGAACTACCACATGGCCGATCCGGTCCGAACATGCGCCCGGCTCGCCGGCAATTAGCAGATACCGTGCCAGCACCATTCACTGCGCCGCGTGTTCTATTGCAACACGGTCCTAACATACAGTTATCTATTGTGTTAGTGTGTTCACTCGCCCGCGCGCGTTAGTGTCATCGAGGCGTCCACAGCGCTAAGTCGTGCTGCTGCTACTGGCAGACCGTGCTTATTGCACGCGCAGCCGACGGCGCTCGGATGCAACAGACACTTACGGTATATGTACTGACCGACGTCAGGTCAGCGGCGGAGTGGCGCACGTTAGCGCATTGCGTCAACCGCGCATGGACATAGCATCAGGGTGACGCGCAGAGCGCGCTGTCACGGAAGGGAAGTGTCACCGTGCTCAGCGAGGTAATCGATACAAGTGCGCGCAAGCGGAACGCCAGAGCATACTCGCCCTGAAGCTGCGCACGCTAACGTAAGCTAGATTATACGCACCGGTATACACGAACACATCAGACACAGCGACTGCTCGTGTATGATACTAACTGTTCCTATGGTGCACCTCATCAATGATACTGCTAAGTATCACTGCAAGACACCGCGTCACAACATCGGCATCACTGCCTAGTGCTCCGAGCATTGACGGCGTCGAGGCTGTTCTCGGGAGTGGGCTCCGAACGGCGATCGAGGAAACGTCACAATGCATTTGGCGCACAAGGCGCTTCATTCGTGCCGGCGGCTGCGCCGTGAGGCGGAACGCCGGCGTTGGGCTGGTGCCCGCTAAAGCAATGGACGTGCCGGAGTCAGCTTGATGTGTCACGGCACGATAGGAGGAACGTGAACATGCGGCGCCAATGCAACTTGCGGCAAATCAGACCGCTAGGGAATCCGGTCGGCAACGCGGGCGTTGTCTGGAATTCGACGTCCGAATGTCTGATTACTTTCCAGGGTGTATGTTATGCGCCGGCTGAGGGTAGTATCGCGACAACGCCGAGACATGGGGCTTGGCAATGCGGCTGCGGCAGGCTTGGATGGGATGCCGACCCATCGCCAAGAAATCGGTGCGGAGCGGTTTACCAGTTGCGACAACCAGCCGAAAACCAGATAAAATGGATTGATGGCTTTGTTGGATATCGGTTGCAATGAGAGGCGGCTTCGAGGCGGCGTTTTCCTTGGGGTCCATACGTGCTTCAGCGAACATCACGAAAAATCACCGTATGGTCGATCGTCGCCAGCATTTTGCTGCTGGCGGTCGGGATGTTTGGCGCGGGGTACGTTCATATCCTGCAAGGGCGCGTATCTTGGGCACTTGCCGACAATGTGACCAGCATTCGCGCGGCGCTCAAATTGCAGGTGGCCATCGGCCAAATGCGAAACGCGCTGGAGGAATTCGCAATCTCCGGTGACCGGTCG